>JAUWME010000281.1 GCA_030613285.1 Candidatus Zymogenus sp.
GGCTGGCGGTAACCCGAAAAATATGCGGTCAGGGTTGGGGGGGTGAGCAAACACCGCTTCTCTTTAAGTGACTGAGTCCTCATCAAGGATAACCACATAACAGCATCTGGCGGGATAACCGGGGCGGTAAAAAGGGCAAGAGAGTACATCCCCCACACTTTGAAGATTGAGGTGGAGGTGAAAAACCCCAATGAAATCGATGAGGCGATAAAAGCTGGTGCCGATATCTTGCTCTTGGACAACATGGATAGAAAGGCGGTTGAGTCTGCCATTGAACAGATTGGTGGGCGCGCCCTGATTGAAGTGTCGGGGGGGGTGAAGCCTGACAATATCAAAGATTATGCCATTGCCGGCGTTAATTTCATCTCCATGGGTTATCTTACCCATTCTGCAAGGTCTATGGATATCAATATGAAGATTGAAATCCCATGATGGAGAAATTCTCATTTTTTACCAAGGGACGGCTGAACACAAAGGTCGTTGGGAAAGAGGTTGTCTTTTATGAGGAGACCGACTCCACAAACGATGATGCTTATAATCTGGCGATGAACGGTGTGGACGAGGGGTGGGTCGTAATTGCAAGAAATCAACGAAAGGGGAAGGGGAGTCGGGGGAGAGTTTGGACGTCTCCCGGTGGACAGAACATCTACCTCTCGGTGGTTTTAAGACCAAAAGTTTCCACCGAAAAGGCCTCCCTCCTTACAATCTTGGCAACGTTGGCTGTTGCCGAGACAATAAACGACTACATCTCAAAGGGAGTCTCAATCAAATGGCCCAATGATGTCTTGGTTTCCGAGAAAAAAATATCGGGGATATTGCTTGAGATGGGAATCGATAGAAACAAAGATCGTTTCTTCATCGTCGGTATCGGAATAAACGTAAACAGCACAAAGTTGGAGATTCCCACCGTCGTTTCCGATCTTGCGACGTCGCTCTATCTCGAAATCGGATATGCGGTGTCAATCAAGGATGTGCTCTTCAAGCTCCTATATCGGCTTGATCATTGGTACGGAAAATACAACACCTACGGCTTTGAGGAGATAATTGAAAGGTTTAGGGCACAATGCGCTACCATCGGAAAAACGGTCTCGGTAACGGTGGGTGAGAGTCTAATCGAAGGGCTTGCCCTGGGAGTTGATGAGGATGGATTTCTCCTCGTTGAGGATGAGGACAGCGTTGTAAAAAAGGTTATTTCTGGCCATCTAAAAAGTGAAGTGTGAGGAATAAATGTTACTCGTTTTGGATGTTGGTAATACAAATACCGTTATCGGTGTTTACGAAAAGAATGAGCTTGTCAATAACTGGCGGGTAGTTACACTCCCTGAGCGGACTGCGGATGAATACGGCATACTTATAAGAAACCTCTATTACTCTTCGAGGATAAGCACTGATAGGATAACGGATGTTATAGTTTCTTGCGTTGTCCCGCCGATGTTGGGAATCATCGACGAACTGTGCCTGAAATATTTTGATATCACACCGATTTACGTGGAGCCGGGGATAAAAACCGGGATGTCGATAAATTACGACAACCCAAAGGAAGTTGGGGCGGATAGAATTGTCAACGCCGTTGCCGCCTTTCATAAAATTGGGAAAGCGCTTATAGTTGTCGATTTTGGAACGGCAACAACCTTCGATTGCGTGGATGAAAACGGTGATTATATCGGGGGCGTTATTTCACCGGGGCTTACGACTTCAAGTGAGGCGCTCTTTTTAAAAGCAAGTAAACTTCCCAAGGTTGAGTTTGTTAAACCAAATGTAGTCATTGGCAAAAATACCATCCACAGCATGCAGTCGGGTATCATTTTTGGATATGTGGACATGGTCGATGGGATTGTAAAGAGGATTTCAGAGCAGATGAACACCGAACTTTATGTAATTGCTACTGGCGGACTCGCCGAAATCATAGCAGATCTCTCCATTACAATCGATGAAGTTGATGACTTTTTGACACTGAAAGGACTCAAAATCATTTATGATTTGAATCAATAGTAAATTTGCCGGTTTGTTTTTTTAGACTTAAAAAAGGAATAGATTAAACAGAATAAACTCAATCTTTTCTTGACATTTCCCGCAAATAAAATATATGATAAAAACTTAACCGAGAAGGATGGGAGACCCTAAATGAAATTTGAAACTACCAATATCAGAAATGTTGCGCTTGTTGGTCATGGCGGTTGTGGAAAGACAAGCCTTGCAGAAGCTATACTGTTTTCAGCAAAAGCGATTGACCGTTTAGGAAAAGTGGATGATGCCAGCGCCACAATGGATTATGATCCAGAGGAGACCAAGCGAAATATTTCAATCAGCTCTTCCTTTTTCTCTTTTGAATGGGAACAGAAGAAGATAAATCTCATAGATACACCGGGAGATGCCGATTTTAACACCGACGCTCAGGTCAGTCTGGCTGTTTCAGATAACGCCGTTGTTGTTGTTGATGCCGTGGGTGGTGTGGAAATACAAACCGAAAGGATGTTTAAAAAGGCCGAGAAACTGGATATCCCGAAGGTTATTTTTATATCAAAGCTGGACAGAGAGAGGGCGGATTTTAGCCGTACCCTCGATGCAATAAAAGGGGCCTTCAAAGGAGGCTTCATCGTGATGACCTATCCAATCGGTAAAGAGGCCGCATTTTTGGGTGTGGTGGATTTAATAACCGAAAAGGCGCTCAAATACTTAGACGATGCCTCAGGAAAATTTACCGAAGAAGATATACCGGCAGATTTGAAGTCTGTGATTGATGATCTCAAAAACGAAATGATCGAAGCGATTGCTGAATCTGACGATGAACTCCTGGAAAAATATCTTGATACAGGAGAGCTTTCCCAAGAGGAACTCCACATAGGCCTTAAAAAAGGAGTGATGAATGGCAGCCTGATCCCCGTATTCTGCGGGTCGGGGATAAAAAACATCGGAGTAAATCCGCTCCTTAACTTTTTTGTAAGCAATGCTATCTCCCCGCTGGACAGAAAACCTTTCATTGCAAAAGATGTGATTACAGAAGAAGATGTCGAGCTTACAGCCGACCCCGATGCGAAAGTAGCCGCCCTCGTTTTTAAGACAATTGCAGACCCGTATGTCGGAAAACTTTCAGTCTTTCGGGTAATTTCAGGAACAATAAAAGCCGACTCGACAATCTTTAACAGCACAAAGGATTCAAAAGAGAGAATCGGCCAAATTATGAGCCTGATGGGAAAAGATCAAAAACCAATAAATACCGTGTCGGCGGGAGACATAGCAGCTGTTGCCAAACTTAAAGACACCGCCACAGGAGACACCTTGGTGGATGAATCCAAAAAAGTGGTGTTCCCAAGTTTTGAAATCCCACCGCACATAATGTCGTTTGCTCTGGTGCCAAAAAGTAAAGGGGATGAAGACAAAATCATGATTTCCATCCAAAAGCTTATCGAGGAAGACCCAACGCTAAAGATTAAACGTAACGATGAGACTAAAGAGCTTCTCATCTTAGGAATGGGGCAGGTCCACCTCGAAGTTATCATCGCAAAACTAAAAAGCAAGTTTGGTGTGGAAGTAGATCTCCTCATCCCGAAGGTTCCATACAAAGAAACCATAAAAGGTAAAACCAAGATTCAGGGAAAATATAAAAAACAGACCGGCGGGAAGGGTCAATATGGAGACACATGGATTGAGATTGAACCTACATCCAGAGGCAAGGGGTTTGAATTTGTAGACAAAATAGTCGGAGGTGTAATCCCAAGACAATACATTCCGGCGTGCGAAAAAGGAATCGTCGAGGCAATGCTCAGCGGTGTCATCGCCGGCTATCCCGTGGTCGATGTAAAAGTAAAACTCGTGGACGGCTCATACCACAACGTGGATTCGTCTGAGATGGCCTTTAAAATCGCCGCATCTATGGGGTTTAAAAAGGGCTTTAAGGAATGCAAGCCAATTCTATTAGAGCCGATTATGAAGATGGAAATCGTGGTCAGCGAAGACAGTGTCGGTGATGTTATGGGGGACTTGAACAGCCGAAGGGGCAAAGTGGCCGGCGTCGATGTGAAAGAGGGTATCCAAATTATCACCTCCTTTGTCCCTATGGCAGAGGTGCTTACCTATGCCTCAGAACTTCGGTCAATAACCAGCGGACGGGGCAGTTTTACAATGGAGATAGACCATTACGAAGAGGTCCCAACACATCTAAAGGAAAAAATCATCGAGGCCTCCCAAAAAGATACCGAAGAATAGGGTTGCTGCCAATATGGGTTGTAGTGTATTTTGGGAAAGGTTGGTCGTATATTTGGGGG
>JAUWME010000544.1 GCA_030613285.1 Candidatus Zymogenus sp.
GAGCTTGTCGATGCTGTTATGGCTTTAAAGTTTATTCCATATCCCTTGGGAAACAGGGTAGCCATTCTTTCGGGGCCGGGGGGGCTTGCGGTGTCTGCCGCCGATTGTGTGGCGAGGGAGGGCCTTACCCTTGCTACCCCAACAGATGAGACAAAACGAAAGATAGCAAAGATCATTCCCGGTGCTGGAACCAGTGTTGCAAATCCCATCGATGTGGGCCTGGGGGCATCGGGAAACGTTGAGCAATATACGCTTCCGGCAAGGTATCTTCTTGAAGATCCGAACGTCGATTCGGTGATTATCATCGGGGGGACTTTCTTTAAGGAGACAAATGAAATCTACAGAAAGGAGCTTATTGCTGCTAAGAAGGAGACAAAAAAGGCCTTGATTGCGGCAACCTTGGATGAATTTACAAAGAATGTGGGAGACGAGAGGATGGAAGTCGAATTTGTTGAAGGTGAGGTTCCTGTGTTTCCATCGCCGGAGAGGGCTATCTCTGCTTTGAGAAAGGTTTATGACTACGGCCTCTTTTTAAAGTCGAAGGCTATATCGTAAAAGGAAGGAGTGTAAAAGAAGGCTGACGATGGTGAACAGAAGCAACGGGTCTGGCGCTAAAGCTGGCGGGAGTCGATATTTAGAAGTTGGTTCCACACAGTTTAACCAGTATAGCGCAGTTAGATTTTTTCTTTTAATCCCCTGAAATATTCAATAGTCTTTTTTATCCCTTCTTCAAATGGAATGATCGGTTTCCATTTAAGCTCCCTTTTTGCCTTTGAGATGTCAGGACATCGGCGGGTGGGGTCGTCCTCCGGCAGGGGCTTGAAAGCAATATCAGAGGCGGTGCCCGTCATCTCTTTTATCTCCTCCGCAATCTCGATTATCTTCATCTCCTGGGGGTTGCCAAGGTTTATGGGCCCTATGTACGAGGTGGATTCCATGAGGCTGATTAACCCCTCGATCATGTCAGATACGTAGCAGAACGATCTGGTCTGGCTGCCATCACCGAAAACGATTAGTGGCTTTTCCCAAAGCGCTGCCCAGATGAAGTTACTGACCACCCTCCCATCATTTACCGACATATTCGGGCCGTAGGTATTAAATATCCTCGCAATTCGGATGTTCACCTTGTTTTGCTGGTGGTAGGAGACCATGAGGCTCTCCGCCACTCGTTTTCCCTCGTCGTAACAACTCCTTTGGCCAATGGGGTTGACGTGTCCCCAATACTCCTCCACCTGCGGGTGGACTTCCGGGTCTCCGTAAACCTCGGATGTTGAGGTGAGAAGTATCTTGGCATTTACCCTCTTTGCCAGTCCCAACATGTTTAAGGTGCCGATTACGTTGGTTTTAATCGTCTTTACGGGATTGTGTTGATAATAGATGGGGGAGGCGGGGCAGGCAAGGTGGTAGATTTCATCCACCTCTAACAGTAACGGCTCTACGATGTCGTGTCTTATAAGTTCAAACTCCGGCAAACCCATAAATTTGCGGATATTTTCCTTTTGACCGGTGAAAAAATTGTCGAGGCAGATTATCTCTTCATCCTTCTCTATGAGTTTTTCTATCAGGTGAGA
>JAUWME010000496.1 GCA_030613285.1 Candidatus Zymogenus sp.
CAGCTTGTAGGGGATAAACGCCAGAAATCCCAAAATACAGACTGCCGCACACATCAGCCACATCGCCTTGACCCCCATTACAGATGGTCTCCCATCGGGGTCAAAAAGAATGAAGCCACCTGTAAGTATAAGGGCAGAGAAGGCCCAGCCGAATTTCCTTACAATCCCATAGATGCCAAAATAGATTGCCTCCTTCCGCTTTCCCGTTTGCAGCTCCCCCTGGTCTGTAAGGTCTGAGATAATCCCTAAAACCGAGACAAACATTCCCCCCATCGGTATTGCCGCAATGGGGATGATCAGCATGGCTTGAAGAAGGGGGGAGCCGAAGGGAAGATCGCCGATGAAGTAGCAGCCGATAAATCCTACAATCATCATTATTATGATGCCCCGAAAGACATTCCTCTTTGGATATTTTGACAGGAGAAAGTACCATAACGGAACAACCGCTCCCATTAAAAATATCACCTCACCCAGGATCTTCCACGACTCGGTGGCATCAAGGCCCAAAACAAGCGTGGTAAGGAAAGGGACGATCATAAGCATAAGCTGGTATGTGAGCTGAACGAGCATGATCATTATTGCAAACGAGAGAACTTGTTTATCGTTGAAGGCCATCTTCATCGTCTTAAAAAAGCCGGGGGTCTCTTCGTCAATATCGGGCTGGTAGCGCTCCTTGGCTCCAAAGAGGCCAATCTCCCCCCCGATAAATCCCAAAAGGCCAAAGATAAGCGCCATCTTGAAGGGGCCTACCCATCCATATAAAAGTGGTGAAAGTCCCCCGGCAATGAGCGCTGCAAACACACCCATGCCAGCGCCGATCGACGCAATTTTTACCCGCTCTTGGTTGTTCCGGCTCATTTCTGGGAGCATAGCAAACCAGGGGATGAGGACTCCCGTATATGACCAGTAGTAGAAGAAAAGGACAATTCCAAGGTAGAGCGCGTTGTAAATGCTGGTGTCGTTGACCGGGGGCGCCCAGACGAGAATGAATGAGATAAAGAGGATTGGGTATGATACAAAGATGTATGGTTTTCTTCGCCCCCATCTCGATTTTGTGCGGTCGCTCATATATCCAATGAAGGGATCAGTTAGAGCATCAAGTATCCTTCCAGAAAAAAGGATTATCCCGAAGAGCATTGTGGTGATGTATTGAAAATCTTTCGATTCAAGCGAGATATAAAAGTATGTTACCCAGGTGTAAAGAATTGTGTCGTAGATATTGAAGGCGAACCCGGCGAGGTTGTAGAGGATGATCTCTTTGAGCGTGAGCGGGTCGGTACTCGGCAAAAATGCTTTCGATTTTTCCTCCAAAATGGCCCCCTTTATAGATTTTCTTTTTAGTTTAATATTTAATTAAATATTTTGTTTAAGATATGTAAAATGGGAGGAGAAGTCAAAGGTTTGTATTACCCCTGCCTTGACAATGAACAACATTTATGTAAAATTTAAACACCAAAGCGATCAAAGTAATTTTTTAAGAGTTATTATGAGCAAACAATCTCTAAAAGCATTTATTGAAAGAATTATTTCAGACGTAGGCCCCAGAACTGCTGGCAGCGATGAAGAGTCAAAGGCGGCAGAAATCATCGCATCAGAATTGAAAACGAGGGGGGCGGATACATCCATTCAGCTGTTGCCAACATACCCGGAGCACATCAGGGCATTGATTAGAATTATGACCGGGGCATATTTTGCTGCAGTTGTTGTCTACCCCGTCTTTCCCGCAGCCACGGTGGCAATCACACTTTCTGCCGTGACATTACTCCTTCTTGCCCGAAAGGTTTCAGCAAAGTTCATCGACTGGTTTCTAAAAGAGGGTGAAACTCAAAACATCATTGGGATTTACAAACCGAATATTAAATCAGAAGGGGAAACGGTGCGGAGATTAATCTTTTCGGGCCACCACGACAGCCCGTACATGATGCCTCTTCTCTCCATGCCGTATAAACCCCACGTCCACAAAATTGAGAACTTGGTTGTTTTCGGATTGGCTTTGACAATCCCTGCGGGGATTTTAAGAACAATCTTTGTCGGTCCATTTATTGACTTCCCTTTTGACTATTCTTTTTTCGTGGGCTGGTGGGATTTTCTCTTTCC
>JAUWME010000163.1 GCA_030613285.1 Candidatus Zymogenus sp.
ACCGACATGGCGGTGGCCGCCCTTCTGGTGCCACTTGGTGTCAGCATCCTTCAGTCTGCGGATATTAAACCGCAAGAGAGTAACTTTGGGAAAGCCTTGATGATCTCCTGCTGCTGGGGGGCCGTCTTTGGAGGAATAGGAACTCCGGCGGGTTGCGGGCCCAACCCCATCGCCATTGAATATTTACGAACACTGGCAGGTATTGAAATCTCCTTTCTTGACTGGATGAAGATTGGGGTTCCCGCCACGTTTATATTGGTGCCGGTGGGCTGGTTTGTAATCACCACAATTTTCCCCCCGGAAATCAAGAAGCTCCCCATGAGAAAGAGTGAGATTAGAGAAAAGTTGAAAGAGAAAGGCCGGCCATCAAAGGCAGAGATGACAACCATGATCGTCTTTATCACCGTGATTGTCCTCTGGCTTACTACAGACGTAATCAAAGAAGCCACAGGAGGAAGACTCGTCCTCTCCATGGAGATGGTGGCACTGACAGGCGGACTTGTCTTTTTTCTGCCGGGGATAAGAATCTTTACAAGCTGGAAGGATGCGGAGCCTTTGATGAACTGGGGCGCCATCGTGCTGGTTATGGCATCGCTTTCACTGGGTCTGATGATGTACGAAACAGGTGCCGCCCGCTGGCTCGCCTGGGTGCTCATGGGGAATATTACGCTTTTCCACCCCATAATTCAAATCACCATAGTCATCGCGGCGGTGCTTTTGATGAAGCTCTTTCTTGCATCAAACACAGTTACGGGAATTATCATAATTCCCCTCTTGATAACCCTTGCCGGCGATTTGGGAATTGATTACTGGTTTCTTGTGGCGCCCGCGGCATTCACGGCATCGCTGGGCGTCATCCTGTTGACACAATCGCCCACAAACATTATCCCGTTTACAGCCGGCTACTTCAGCGTAAAAGACTTTGCCATCTCCGGGATAATCCTCACCATCGTTCTGGTTGCGGGCTGGACCGCCGGCTTTGTCTTTATTGGGCCGGGGACGGGAATATACAGTTTCTAATAAATGACACTTCCTCAAAAGAAACTGTCATTGCCGCCAAGGCAAAGTAAATCAATTTTTCTGTCATTCCCAGCAAGACAAAAGGAATCAATTATTCCGTCATTCCCGCGGAAGCGGGAATCCAGGCTAAAATAAAATCATAATGTTTTTATATTGAAAAACGGTGATATCAATCTGGATTCCCAGTCAAGCTGGGAATGACAAATAAAAACAAATAAACAAAAAACTGTCTTTGCCTCAGTAACGACGTGGCAATCGCATTGTATGCAGACAACAAGGGGCTCAAGCACCTTGTTATAAATAATAAACAAATGTGTTGTCTCCTACCCCCCCTCATCATCTTCTTCTTCCCTGATGGGGACAAATCTGCCGAAGATTGCAGTTTCGCATTTACCGCATTTTTCTCCCATAAGATTCTTTGACACAACCTCACCCCCTACCCTCTCAATGACCACCTCACCACAGTTGGGACAATATGTATGTTCCCCCATACCACCTTCCACGTTTCCAAGATACGGATTTTTGAGTCCCACATCTATCGCCATTGAGTATATCTCGGCAAGGAGGGGAATGGGTGTTTCGGGCACTTCCAACAATTTGTAGTTGGGAAGAAACCTCGTGATGTGCCACGGCGTCTCCGGCCCCAGCTCGTCAACAATCCAGCGGGCCAAGTCCGTCAGCTCATCAAGGTAGTCATTAACGCCGGGAATGACATTGGTAACGAGCTCAACGTGAAGCCCCCATTGCTTCTTTGCCCTCATCACCACCTCCAATATCCCCTTGTAATCGAAGATGCCGGCGATATCCTTATAGGTAGATTCTGAAAAACCCTTGATATCCACAATGAAGGAATTGAGGTAGGGGGCAATCATATCGAAGGCCTCAATGGTGAGATACCCATTTGTAACCCAGTTGGTATACAACCCAACCCTTTTTGCCTCCGCCATGCATCTTTCGGTAAACTCCACCCAGATGGTCGGCTCGTTATCGCTAAATGAAAGACCAAAGGCGCCTTCCCTCTTTGCAATTTCCACAAGTAACTCCGGGGAGATATTTTCTGTCTTACGTTTTGGCCCCCCGTGGGGAAATACTCCATTGCCGTTGATGTCGGCAAATGCACAGGCAATCTCCCAGTTTTGGCAGCCAGCGCACCTGAAATTGCATCCCACCGATCCCACAGTCAGCCAAAGCGATTCGGGATAGAAGTGGTACATCGGCATTTTTTCAATGGGCGACACCATCATGGTCGAGACGCGACCGTAAGTTAAACTCATGAGCTTTCCGCCCTTGTTGAGGCGCGCCTTGCAATGCCCCATCTCTCCGGGGGCAATTTTGCATTTTAACCTGCAGACCCTGCAAACGGTATAGTTGTTTTCAATTTTTGTGTAGTGTGAGGCATGATACATGATTTTTTGTTCCAACCAAAAAGAATTTATCAAACTAATTATTTTATAACGAAATGGAAAAAGTGTCGAGTTTTTTTTTGAAATATCTCCATCTTTGTGCTATTTTATATGTACAGAACACACCTCTCCAAAAAATTTAACATTGGAATTTTGAGGATGAATAGAAAGTTTTTTGATTTTTGGATATTTTCCTTAAAGGGCTACGCTGCTGCTGCCAAGGAGTGGAACAGCAAGGGGAAAAAGTTTGCAGAAGAAGGAGAACTCCTTGAGGCACTGGAGTGTTTCACCATGGCAATAAGTATCGAGCCTTGCTACGGGGAATCTTACTTTAATCGAGGAAAAGTCAACTTCGGTTTTGCCAAGTACGACGAGGCACTCAATGATTATGAGGCCGCATACCAAAACGGGTATGAAAAAGGATACGACAGTTACAGGGAGCTTTTGAAACTCCACAAAGGGATTTTGATTTAATCTTAAATATGACAAATGGGCAAATACCGCAATGTGAGATACTTGGATTTTTGTAAAACATTTTTTTTAAATAAGAGAGAAAAATACGTTATGAAAAAAAAGTTGCTTATAACAAGGGAAATTCCAGAAGCGGGGATAACTGTCCTTCGGGAAAGATATGAAGTGGTTGTTTACGAAAAAGAGACACCACTAAAGAAAGAGGCGCTCATAAAGATGGCATCTGGTTGTGACGGCATCCTTACGCTTTTGACCGACAAAATTGATGCTGAAATAATCGAGGCATTGCCGACCCTCAAGGGAATTGCAAACTACGCCGTGGGTTTTGACAACATTGACATTAACTCAGCCACAAAACGTGGAATCGCCGTATCAAATACACCAGGGGTATTAACAGACGCCACAGCAGACCTTACAATTGCCTTGATCTTCGCTGTTGCCAGAAGGGTGGTCGAAGCCGACCAGTTTACCCGAACGGGCAAATGGAAGGGCTGGGGACCAACCCAGTTTTTAGGTGCAGATGTAAGAGGCGCCACTATCGGGATTGTCGGCCTGGGAAAGATTGGCACAGCGGTGGCAAACCTTGCCCACGGCATCGGAATGAAGGTTGTCTATTTCAACAGAGGGGAAAATAGTGATATTGAGAGCAGCCTGAATGCCCAACAGCTGCCCCTTGAGGAGCTGCTTTCGACGGCGGATTTTGTGACCCTGCACGTCCCCTTGACCAAGGAGACTGAACACCTCATGGGTGAGAAGGAATTCAAAACTATGAAGGAGACAGCATATCTCATCAACACGTCCAGGGGCAAAGTGGTGGACGAGGGGGCGCTTGTGACGGCACTAAAAGAAAACATCATCGCCGGAGCCGGGCTTGATGTCTATGAAGAAGAACCTAAAATCAACCCCGGCCTCCTAAAGCTTGACAACGTGGTCTTGCTCCCCCACATCGCCAGCGCCACAACAACGGCAAGGACCAAGATGGCGGTTATGGCGGCTGAGAATCTGGTGGCAATTTTGGAGGGTGAAAATATCCCAAACCTTGTAAACCCAGACTTTCGCAAAAACCTGAAATAAAGGGACTATTAAATGCATATCAGAGAGGAAGAAAACGGTTTTTTGTTCAGGCTTGAGGTGGGAGATTCCCTCTTTGACACCCTTTACGATTTTGCAAAGAAGGCGGATATCAAGGCCGCCTTCTTCTGGGGACTTGGGGCGGTAATGGACATCACACTTGGCTACTACGACCTTGCAAACAAAAAATATATTGAAAACAAGTTTGATGGAATTTGGGAATTGGTCTCCCTCACCGGAAATCTTGCCCAGACAGATGAGGGGGAGATTATCCACGCCCATGCAGTTCTTTCTGACATTGAGAACAAAACCATCGGGGGGCACGTTTTTTCCATGACCACCGCTGCCACGATTGAAATTTACCTTCTTCCTCTTCACCCCTACCTTACAAGAAAACACGACGACGTAACCGGCTTGAAATTGCTCGACATATAAGTTGGCTTAAAATGGAAACAAAAAATAGTATCATAACTAAGAATTATAGAGTAACTTCATGGCATCAAAACAAAGTAAATAGGTACAACCGATACTTACTACATAGATTTTGCCCCGGCTATTAATCCAACAATTATCATCTTTATCAAATTTGATAACTAATACAAAGCATTAGGAACCCGATTAGTAGTTATATCCCGACTTACCCTCTCCCTGAAACCGAGCATTTTCATTAAATTAAATATTGACAAAAGTCCTCCATATTTCGTAAGCCCTTTGTCTGTCATTTCAACCTTTACTTTTTGCTTTCTTTTCTTCTTCGAATTTGATAGTATTTTCACGGAAAAAGCGCGACTTTTTATGAATTAATAATATCCTCTGAGTACTTGGGTATTCTACCTTCTCCTGCCAAATCTTGCAATCGGTTTTATTCCGATTGCAAGATTCAGATAGGTTTTCAAATATTTTAAACTTTGCATTAATAAGGAATTGTTCGATGAAATCTAACGAAAATAAAATAGAAATATTCAAAGAACTTATCAATCCTGATTACAAAACTCGTACTCTTAAAAACTATTCTCATGTCAAATATAGAATGGATAAAATCTTTAGAGATATAAGTTTTGTTAATAAAACTATTCTTGACATCGGATGCGGTAAGGGTCTTGCATCTATTTACTTAACTCTTAATGGTGCCAAAAAAGTCGCTGGTATTGAACCAATGTTGGACGGTTCTTCTGAAAACAGTTTATATACTTTTGAAAATAATATAAAAAGAATAGGACTTGATAATTGCGCAGCAGTAAACAGCACTTTTCAGGATTTTTCTGCAAAACCACACAGTTTTGATATCATTCTCTCCATTCACTCAATAAATCATTTAAATGAAGAATTTTGTACTAATCTACATAAAGATAAAGAATCCTGGGAATATTACCTTTTCTTAATGAAAAAAGCGCATTCTTTCCTTCGTCCGGGTGGTGTATTTATTATCGTAGATTGTTCTAATCATAATTTATTTTCTCAATCATCTAAATTTGGCATAAAAAATCCAATGGCACCTTCAATAGATTGGAATATTCATCAGCATCCAACAACATGGCGACATATGCTTTCCGATGCAGGTTTTTCTCAGTCTAATTATTGGTGGCATCTCCCATATAAGCTTCTTGGGATGAACCATCTTTTTTCAAATCCCATAGGTGCATGGCTAACTCTATCATATTTTGTAATACATGCCCATAAATAGAGTAATTGTAAAGCCACTAATAACACACCAGAACGCAAAATGGTTAGTCCTGTTTAGACTTTTCTTTCATGATAGCTTTCGAATAATTGAGGGAAATGGTACTGGGGAAAAATAGTAATACTGTTCATAATAATAAAACTTAACTGCAACCATGAAATTAAGTGGAAAAAAAGAAATCGAAAAGGTCAGCAGCGCCTCACCGCATCTCTGGATAAACGACAGCCTCAAAGACGTTGAGGAGGTTCTCCCCAATCTTCCCCTCTCGTTAAATGACATCGAGGATGCCGAAGCGCGCCTAA
>JAUWME010000532.1 GCA_030613285.1 Candidatus Zymogenus sp.
AGTGGAAAATGGCTTGGTCGGAGACGTGTCGTTAAAATTCGAGACTATAAAGCGGTCGTTCTCCCTTATGTAGCGAAGGACATTAATGCAAGCCGTATCTTGCTCAATGTCCCAAAATCGGGAGACATTTATTCCCATCACCGCAATGAGGATCATCTTATTGGGTACCCGGTGGGAGACGAGGGCGATTGTTTCGTTTTCGTTTCTTCTTGCGAGCTTGAGGGTGGTTTTGAAGGCCCGCTCTGCAACGGTCACAATTGACTCCCCCCCCGGAAAGGTGACCGACTGGGGGGCATTTAGCCACTGTTCGTGGAGGTCTGGATATTTCTTCCGTACTTCATCGTTGGCGATTCCCTCCCACTCGCCATAATCTATATCGATCAATCCATCATCAATCTCCGGATCAATCTCGTGGGGTGCCGAAATCTCTGATGCCGTCTCCATTGCTCTCAACAGGGGGCTTGCATATACCGCCGCAAAATCCAAACCAGAAAGGGCCAACCCCACGGCTTTTGCCTGCTCCTTGCCTTTGTCGTTTAGGGGAATGTCGGCCCTTCCACGAAATATTCCCCCCGCATTCCATTTTGTCTCGCCGTGTCTGATAAGATAAATATCTCCCATTAGGCTCTACCTTTTTTAATATGTCCTTTTTAATACATCTTTTTAATGTATTGACATAACGCTAAATAATCTGTAATATTCTATGTGGCCAATATGACTCATTCAACTTACAAGGTCAAATCAATTTCGCCAAAGCCCATTATCTCACTATTACGGTAGTTACTGCAACAACTTTTTTGATTAACTTTTTTAGTTTAATATCACTTAACCTTTTCATTTAATCCTAATATATACTTCTCATGGACAAAAAAAAGAGTGAAAGGAAAATCAAGATGAAACTTCTTCTCCCTACATTAATATTAGCGGCCTTTGCCCTCACAGCTCTTGCAATCGCATATTACCAAGGGGACGGCAGACACATCGAGGGATTAAGGCGCGCCCTCAACCTGACAATTATGGTGCTTCCCCTCATTTTCTTTGCGTTGATGCTGGCAGGACTTATTCAGGTCATTATTCCAAAAGAATTTATCGCCAATTGGCTGGGTGGCCAATCCGGGATGAAGGGGATACTATTAGGTTCTCTCTTGGGCGCCCTGACCCCCGGCGGGCCTTCGGTGACGCTTCCCCTTGCGGCGGGTTTTTTGGGTGCCGGCGCCAGTATAGGGACGATGGTTTCCTTTCTCACCGCTTGGTCGATTATGAACATCACCAGAGTGCCCTTTGAAGCGGGGATTCTCGGCTGGAAATTTACGCTGATACATATCGCCAGCTCGTTTTTTCTGCCTCCCTTGGCGGGATATATTGCGCAAATCATGTTTGGTGACGTGAAGCTTGAGATGTTTCTGTAATTCAAATAAAAAACTCAAGGTAGGTTCAAACTTGTCATTTTCAAATCAAAGAATGGTCTCAAGATGACCGAAAAAAAGGGAAAATCAAAAATGTTGGTTCCAACAATTATCATGGGGGTTCTTGCAATAGTATTGCTTGCAATGGGATACGCCAAGGGCGGTGGTGAACATATTCAGGGTCTTAACATCACGTGGAAGATGACGCTTGAGATCCTGCCGCTATTAATCTTTGCCTTCATCATCGCCGGCATGGTTCAGGTACTTATCCCCCAAGAGATGATTGGAAAATGGGTGGGGGGTGAATCCGGCTTTAAA
>JAUWME010000136.1 GCA_030613285.1 Candidatus Zymogenus sp.
ATCCCGTAAATCCGAAGGTGGGGTCGATGGGTGGCAAAATATTGGGCATTAAGGCCTATGACTCTATTCTGTCAATCCCAAAAGCCCCCGAGCTTTCGATGTACCGGAAGTGGTATTCGGCCTTCGAGAAGAGGGGAATACCGGTCTTTCCTGACCCCGGCAGGATGGTGAAGGCCGCCGCCGCTATTTATAAATACGCTCAATACAGAAGACAAATTTAGATACAAAATCATCAGGAACGCGATAGTTTTGCAATCCAGACTATTAAAACAGATGAAAAACTAATCAGAATTAACTATCCATTAAATAGAGGAAAGAATCGTGATACCTTATCCAAACATTGACCCGGTCATCATAAAAATCTGGAAGTTCGAGATCCGCTGGTACGGCATAATGTACCTGCTTGGCTTCATCGCAGCGTTTTTTGTCATCGGCTATCTTGCAAAGAAAAAGGAAATAAAGCTTATGGGGGATGACCTTTGGGATTACATTTTCTATTTGATGCTGGGGGTGATAGTCGGCGGGAGGCTCGGCTACTGCCTCTTCTACTGGCCGGGAGGGCCGGGGGAGTTTTTCTCAAACCCTCTTTTGCTCTTTGCAGTCTGGCAGGGCGGGATGTCGTTTCACGGCGGGTTCATCGGCGTTATCCTTGCGGCTGTATATTGTTCATGGCGAAAGGATATCCCATTTTACGACGTGGCGGACCTCACCGCTGCATCGGCCCCCATCGGCATTGGCCTGGGAAGGCTTGGAAACTTCATCACCGGTGAGCTCTGGGGCAGGGGCACGGATGTCTCTTGGTGTATGGTTTTCCCCAGAGACAGTGAGTTCCTCTGCCGCCATCCATCGCAACTTTATGAATCTTTGCTGGAGGGTCTTCTCCTTTTTCTAATCCTCTTTACCATGAATGTCAAGGGGATAAGACGGGGGATTGCCATGTGGTCGTTTATCTTCTTTTATGGTTTGTTTCGATTTTTTGTGGAATTCTACCGTGAGCCGGATCCCCACCTCGGTTTTGTCCTCGGCCAATTAAGCATGGGACAGCTCCTAACAATTCCGATGATGTTAATCGGTGGCGTTATGATAGGATATCTTCTGATTAAAAAGGATGATACACCTGATCCAAAAAAGGAAAACAGAAAAAGCAATATAAGTACAAAAAACAAAAAAGGCAAAAAGGGAAATAAATAGTCATGAGACCAACTAAGATTGTATGTACCCTGGGGCCAGCCACGGATTCTATCAATATGATAAGGGCGCTCACGGAAAGCGGAATGGATGCGGTAAGACTCAACTTCTCCCACGGAACCCACAGCAATCACAAAAAGGTGGTGGAGAGGGTCAGAAAAGTTGAGGAGGAGATAAAAAAGCCCATCGGGATTATCATAGATCTTGCCGGCCCAAAGATACGGGTGGGAAACGTCCCCGGTGGATCGCTTACGGTTGATGATGGAGAGAAGCTTGTCTTGACAACAAACAAGGGAAACGATGAAGGACGACTCACAATAAATTATCCCCACCTTTCAAGGGAGATAAGTCCCGGTGAAAGAATATTTATCTCCGATGGGATAATTGAGCTCGAAGTCATCTCGATTGATGGAGATGAGATTTCCACCCTCGTAAAAAACGGCGGGACGATTACGCCCAGGAAAGGGGTTAATTTCCCCGACACGCAACTTTCGGTGGAGTCGATTACCAAAAAGGACAAGAAGGATCTCGCCTTTGCCCTGCAGCTTGACATCGACGGGGTCGCCCTTTCGTTTGTAAGGGAGGCCGAAGACATCCACGCCCTAAAGAGGCTAATCGCAGATGCCGGAAAAGACGTCCCGGTCATGGCCAAGATTGAAAAGAGTGAGGCATTGACCAACATCGAAACAATTCTCGAAGCTGCCGACGGTATTCTCGTGGCCCGGGGTGACCTTGGCGTTGAGACCCCCTTGGAAGAAGTCCCTCTGGTGCAAAAGATGCTCATTTATCTTGCCAACGAAGTGGGAAAACCGGTTATCGTCGCAACCCATATGTTAGAGAGTATGATACACGAGAAACGCCCAACAAGGGCCGAGGCATCGGATGTGGCCAATGCCGTAATTGACGGCAGCGATGCTCTGCTCCTCTCCGGAGAGACGGCGGTGGGCAACTACCCCGTCGATGCAGTATCCACCATGGCCAATCTTGCAAAGACGGCAAAGGACGGCCTCTTTTCCGATGACTGGGAGGCCTCTGTGGAAAAATATCGGGAGGCCAGCATCACCCACGCTGTTTGCCACGCCGCATATCATACGGCAAAAGACCTTGACGCTGCGGTTATCATAACCCCCACGTCTTCGGGAACAACACCCAGGATGGTGGCGCGCTACAAGCCGAGGCAGCCCATCGTCGCCCTCTCCCCAAACATTGATACGCTCAGGCAACTTACGATATCTTTTAGTGTCTTTCCCCGACAGATGGAGTCAATTAGCAACCTCGATGAGCTTATAATTGCTGCAAAGGAAAATACAAAAAGATTTGGTTTTTTAAAAAAGGGAGAAATCGCTGTCATAACTGCAGGCTACCCCCCCGGTATTTCCGGAACCACAAACATCATCCGCGTGGAAGTTATTTAAAGAGAGGACAAAATCACAATCCGATGGTGGCACGGACAAACAAGGTTTTCCGTGGAAAAACTGAATATGTAAGTCCACTGACAAGGGTGGACTTGTCAGTTCCACCCTTCTTTATATCCACCAGAAGATTAATCGATTAATCTATTTTCGAGATAAAGGAACAACTTATGAACACACGCGAAAGATTCCACGCCACGTGCAATTTTGAAAAACTGGACAGGCCAATCCGCTGGGAAACCATCGGTTACTGGACAGAGACCTTCGCCCGCTGGCACAAGGAGGGACTGCCTGAGACCGTCCTCGACAACGCCTTTACCGGCCCCGACCATTTTGGGTTTGACAAGATGAATTGGCTGACCATTGCGGTTGGGGCAGATTCAGAACCCAGTTTTTCTCCTCTCTTTGATATCGAGATAATTGAGGAGACCGATAAATATATTTTAAAAAAAGACCATGCGGGTAAAACCATAAAAACCCACATCGAGGGGCAATCCGGCCTTCCCCAAGATCTCGACAACCCGGTAAAAACAATGGCCGATTTTGAAGCCCTGAAGTGGCGACTTGACCCTGAAACCCCGGAGCGTTTTTCCGCAAACCTGGACATCATGACAAATCTGGCAAACGCCGGCGGAGATGATTGTTACAACTCCGCTGTCTGTTGCGGACTCTTCGGAACCTACCGCCACCTCATGGGCCTCGTGGGAATGTCGGTGTTGATGAAAAGAGAGCCGAAGCTCCTTCATGCGATTGCAGAAAACTGGGTTTATATGCACGAGACGTTGTTAAAAAAAGTCCGGGAGAAGAGTATCATCGACTACATCTACTTCTGGGAAGATATGTCATACAAAAACGGGCCGATGATCTCACCAAAGGCATTTCGGGAGTTCATGTCCCCCTACTACAAGAGACTCATCGATTCCCTGAAGGCGGATACTGACATTCGTGTCTTCAGCGTGGATTCTGACGGCGATCTATGGGCTCTCCTCGAACTCTTTTCCGAGGTGGGAATAAATATGTTCCTCCCGTTTGAGGTGCAGGCCGGGATGGACATCCGGGAGGTAAGGGAAAAATTCCCGAAGATGGTAATCTGGGGCGGGATTGACAAGATGGCTCTTTTTGACAACAACGAGTTCATCGAAAAAGAGGTTATGGAGAAAGTACCGCCATTGCTAAAAAGCGATGGATTTATCCCAGCCATAGACCACGTTGTCCCACCTGAGGTCTCACTAAAAAACTATGAGAAATTCCTCGAAATTGTAAGGGGCATTAAATATTAAACAAATACAGGTTGGGATGATTGAATGAACACACGGGAAAGATTTCACGCCCTTTGTAATTTTGAAAAGGTCGATAGGCCCATCTCCTACGAGGCCCTGGGCTTTTGGGACGAGACTTTGACCCGCTGGCACAACGAGGGTCTTCCGGAGACGGTTGTGGACGCCGCCTTCACCGCTCCGGATCACTTCGGCTTTGACAAGCTGAGCTGGCTCCCCATTATGGCAAATACCGATTATGAGCCCGGCTTCTGGCCCGCCTTTGAAGAGGAGGTAATCGAGGAGTGTGAAAAATATCTTATCAAAAGGGATGTGGGAGGAAATACTGTAAAGGTCTTCAAGAGCGGCCGCTCGACAATCCCCCAGTACCTCGACCACCCGGTAAAAAACATCGAGGATTTTGAAAATCTAAAGTGGCGCCTTGACCCCGAAACCCCGGAGCGCTTCACCCAGTTTTTGGACGCCATGGCCGACATGGCAAACACCCACGGTGACGACACCTACACATGCGCCCACCAGTGCGGACTTTTCGGAATGTTCAGGCTTCTCCTGGGACTCAAGGGTCTTTCCATCGCCATGAGGCGAGACCCAAAACTTCTCCACGAAATAGCCAAACAGTGGGTACATCTAAACGAAGTTACAATCAAAAAGATGAGGGAACGCTCAAAGATTGACTGGGTCTTCTTCTTTGAGGATATGTCCTACAAAAATGGGCCGATGATTTCGCCAAAGGCCTTTCGGGAATTCATGACTCCCTACTACAAGAGGCTCATAGACTCGATCAAGGCGGACACGGATATAAAAATATTCTGCGCGGACTCCGACGGAGACGTTACACTTCTAATCCCGCTGTTTATGGAGACCGGCATAAACATGATGCTCCCGTTTGAGGTTCAGGCCGGTATGGACATAGTAAAGGTCAGAGAGGAGCACCCCGATCTTATCATCATGGGGGGATTAGACAAAACGAAACTTGTTGGTGGCGTGGAGGAAATAAACACGACACTCCTTGATATAGTCCCCTCAATGCTTGAAAAAGGAGGGTTCATCCCATCTGTTGACCATAACATCCCCCCAGATGTTTCACTAAAAAACTTTGAGAAGTTTTTGGAGATTTTAAGGGGACTTTATTGACCATTGATGAGAGGGGTTCCCGCATGATGTCTTTGGTGGTGAGTTGCTGGGGTTGGATGCACGGGCTTACAAAAATGATATTGCGATAATGGCTTTTAAAAAATGATATTGCCCACTTTGACACAAAAAAATTTCAGCTTGATTTTTCTGATACAGACTGCTATATATAAAGCGACTAACTATCAAAAGGATCATTAAATGTCATTCCTGTAAAAACGGGAATCCAGATGAATTTAAATTATACGTCATTCCCGCGAAAGCGGGAATCCAGGCTAAAATTAAATCATACTGTTATTCCCTTGGAAAGCGGAAATCCAGTGAATATTGTTCTGGATTCCCAATCAAGTTGAGAATGACAGTACTCTGGATTCCTTTATCAAGCAGGCAACGACACAATTTTAAACTTTTTGGAGCAGACTTCTATCATAGGAGAATTGAAATGAAAAAACTAATTTACATTCTAACAGCAATATCCTTGATTATCCTTTTCGCGCTGCCCGTTATGGCCGCAGAAAACGCCACCATCACCGGAGACGGCCTGAGGGTCAGGGACAAGCCCACCCTTAACGGAAACAAGGTCGGAAGTTTGAACAAGGGCTACAGGGTCGAGGCGGTGTCACACTCTGACCACACCGACTCCATCGACGGCTTTACCGGTTACTGGTATTTCATTGTGTACAAAAATCTATCGGGATGGGTATTCGGAAAGTATATCCAGATTGACATCAGGGCTTCAATTCCATCAGAGAAGGATTTCACACCCAAAACGCCAACCGGGACCATTGCCACCCTAAACGATATCCTCGGCGACTGGCCGATGCATTACGATGCCCCCAACGTAATATACAGCTTTTACAACGGCGGGAAGGCAAAATTCGTAATGAATACAATTGTTGGAAATCCGGAGCGGGTTGTAAACTACCCCCCCGTTTGGGGCAGCTATGTCTTTGACGGGAAGACCATTCAGGTCAACTGGAACGACGGTACAAATAGCACTTTTTTTGTCAACAAGATGTATGGCGTAACTGACCTTACCGTTGACGGAAAACTCCTCCCCACAGAGCTTCATATGCTCGCCCCTGGGGAGAGAGATAAATTCAAACAATACGATTAGGCGGATTGGGGGTCATCGGTACATTATTGTATTTGTTCCAGCTTATCCTTTAGTTAGTGCAGAATTTGTTGTTGGATAGAAAGTGAGATTGAATAGACATTTACCCTTCTAACGGAGGGTAAACGTTTGCAGTGGGTGTGTGTTGTTGTTGGGATAGTAAATCTTTTAGATGCTTTTTAAAAATTGTTGCCCTCCAGCACAATGTAAAATCGCTTTCGGCCAAAGACACATCGTTGGCCTTCCAAGTCCAATCGGTTTGTTCGCCTCATTCCTTGTCTAAAAATCCAGCCACCTCTCACAATACCCCAAAGCTTCTTCCCTGTTTGCCCGCTATTGCTCCTACAATTTTTGGTGGTATACAATTAATTTGTCTTTGCGTCTTTAAAAAATTCACGAGGAGGTTGAGGGGGGGAGATACTCTCTTGGCATCTTGACAATTCTCGATCAAATCAACCGCTTGGCATCACAGACACCACCGAAAAGGTAAGGCTCCCACGGGCAATCTCCACCCCAGAAACCTAGGCATTGACATCAAATTTATGGAGGGCTCCAAAGACGGTATTTAGGGTTACATGAAGGCTTAAAATATCTCATTCTTTG
>JAUWME010000034.1 GCA_030613285.1 Candidatus Zymogenus sp.
AGCTCTGGAACCAACATCCTTCTTTTGGGTCTTGGAATGCCTCTTCAAGAGGAATGGCTCAGGGATAATTGGGAAAATATTGATGCAAATGTTGCTATCAATATTGGAGCATGTTTTGAGTTTGTGGCAGGAACTGTCAAGCGCGCTCCTGGATGGATGAGAGAGTACAGCCTGGAATGGCTTTTTCGCTTTATGTTAGAGCCCAAAAGGATGTTTTACCGTTACGTTGTTGGAAATCCTCTTTTTATTTTTCGCGTGGTGGTAGAGAGAATTAAGAGGGGATGGGTACAATAGAGATTTATTTTTAGGGAAAATTTGGGGATATATTTGGGTATTAGTCATGAATAAAAAGAGAAAAAAGCAACTTCTTTTTGTCTTTATCACCTTTCTGCTGTTATCGGCGGTGGTTAGGATGGTGTACCCCAGTGCCGATGCCCCTTTCGATCTATCATGGTCTCAAGGCCCCAGCACGGATGGGTTCTATTACATAGCGCCTGCTATTGACTTTGTAAAAGGGGGGGAGCTAAAACCCATTTCTAAAATTTGGGATGCCCCCGGCTATTATCTCCTCTACCTGCCGTTCCTATATCTTTTTGGTGCAGGATTTGCCCAGCTTAATTTGATCACCGCAATAATAAGTCTCTTTGGATTTGTGTTCTTTTTCCTTATCGTAAAGGATTTGTTAGATTTGTCAAAAGAGGAAGGTGATGTAAAGATTGCTCTGTTTGCCTCGGTTTTTTGGGCATTTACTTATTTCTTTGTGATGTACAACAGGATACCGCTGATCTACACCACAATGGTTTTTTATATGCTTGTAGCAGCTTGGTTCTGGTTTCTCGGCACAAAAAGGCCTCTCTTTTTTATTTTTGCTTGGATTACAGTTTTCTTTGCCATCTTCTATGTACGAGTGATTGCTGTGGCTCTCATTCCTCCATTTTTGGTGGGGCATTTGTTGCTATTGCTTGGCGACAAAGAGATGGGAGGGTCTAAAACCACCAAGGCTGTGATGTTGTCTGTTGTGGCAGGTATTGTACTTGTTGTTTTTCTCGGATGGTTCTTTGAGTTTGCGCCTTTGGATACTGCTATTGCCAGAGTGAAGACACATCTCAAGGAAAATGTTTTTGGAAGAGGATTGCTCGTATATTTATTTAATCTCGGCGATAGCGGTGGAATCATCCAGCGACTTCCTGTCGTTTCCCTTCTGGCATATTCTTACATCATCATTTTTGTAAGAGACGTCTTTCTTAAGAGGCTTGATTTTAGTGAGGGAACCGATGTTATGAAAGTGGTTATCCTTGCTTGGGCTGTTTTTGGTGCGTTTTACACGATTCTTTTCAAGTACGCTCCACCGAGATACTTTCTGTTTTTGATGCCACCCTTGTTTATTTTGGCCGGGATGACTTCTGCTCGTCTTCTCTCTCCCAGAGAAAAGGGAGAGTTTGGATATAGCTACTATTTCATGCTTCTCTTCTGGCTTTTGTTTCTTACCTTTAGGATGCTGGTGATGATTGTTTCTTATAGTATGAACAATTTTGCTACGTTTGCTATGGGGTTTGAGCTTTCCGCCACTGCTGTCGAGCGTTTTGATACCTTGATTAAGTTTTTCAGCTCGTTTTATCTCCTCCTTACAATGTCACTTCTTATCTCCCTTTTGATAATGGTCACAATTTATTTAATAGACAATGCCGGGAAGAGTAAAAAGGGAAAATTTGCAATCAGGGGAGGGATAAGGTACGCTTTTGTAGCGGTTGCAATGATGTGTTTCTTCTACTATCAGGGGATTCTGTATTGGGGCTGGGTAGGGCAACCTTACTATACCACTACCAATGCATCTAAAGAGCTAACTCGCCTTGTGGGCGAAGGTGCATTGCTTGCTGGAGTATATGCTCATCCGTTGACTATCGAGAACGATCTGAAACATACTTACATGAACTTTACAAATCCGAAGAGTAAACCACCATGCAAGAGGTTCAAAGATAGGAAAGCTACACATCTTCTTATCGATAGTAAGAACGGGTTGGTTTACATACAGGAGTTCTTTCCAGAGACCTTTGATTGTCTTGACCTGATTGAGACCTTTTATGTGCGTGGCAACGCCATCGAACTTTATAGATATGAAAATTCTTCAGGATATTCCCTCACGGATTTTGAGCAGGCCAAGGTCTTGATGATTGCAGAAGAGTTTGAGGATGCGAAAGATCTGCTACTGGGGACGATTAAAGAGGGGACGCCCTCCTCGGTGGAATATACTTCTCTTGGTCGATGTTTGTTGATGCTAAATGACCTTGAGGGAGCAGAGGAAGCGTTGAAAACGGCACTTGAAATCAATCCCGATAATCTAACCGCTCACTGGGGCATGGCAAGAACTCTGGAAATTAAAGGGGATAAAGCGGGCGCGCTTTCACATTACAGATTGGTACATAATCTTTATCCCGAAAGCAAAAGGATAAGAGAAATAATAAGGGAACTTATATTTGAAAAGTGATAAAAAAACCAACGAAGGAGCGGATGGCGACGTACGGGCTATGGCTGTTCCTGAATCTCCCAAGGGTGCTCTGGGTGGGTTCAAAAACAAGAGGTGGGGAAGAAAAATATTAATATTTTCCCTTGTCTTTTTAGATGCGCTTTTTTTGACTATCTCTTGGTTTAGCGCATTTTGGTTTAGGTACTTTTCCGCCTTCTATTTTCCTAAAACTATAAACTCATTTTCCGTATATCTATATTCTGCCCCCCTTATGGTGATTGCTTGGATTTCTGTGTGCGTTTTTTTTGGTCTTTATCGCAGGACGAGCAAGCTCTCGCTCACTACCGAGTTTACTCTTTTGATCAAGGCTTCTTTTCTCGGTTTTCTTGTCAGTATGTCCATTTCGTTTCTATTTAAGAACCTCGATTTTGGAAGATCTGTAGTCATCTTCATGTTTGTATTCAGCCTGATTTTTTTGAGCATCTCAAGGTTAATAATTAGATTTGTTGAAAGGAAGATGTGGGATAGAGGGATTGGAATTGTAAGGACTCTGGTGGTTGGTGCCGGGGAGAGTGGGATTCGGACAGTTCAGAATCTCCAAGATTCCCGGGAGGTGGGGTACAGGGTCATGGGGTTTGTGGATAATGATAATAAGAAGTGGGGCAAAAAAGTAAGTGGAATTCCGGTTTTGGGTGGTGAGGACAACCTCATGAGTATTGTGGACCAATATGACATTGATGATGTCTTTTTTGCCCTTCCAAACATTGATCACCACCGAATCCTTAACATCGTATCATCATGCTCCAATGGAGGAGTCTCCTTTCATATTGTTACAGATATCTTTGATGTCATATCCGACGGAACAATAGTTGAGATGATTGGTGATTTTCCAGTTGTCAATCTGAAGGGGGATAGGCCGACATTTGCATATGATGCAGTGAAGAGGATTATGGATATATTCATTTCGATTTTTGGTATTGTATTTACAGCCCCAATTTGGCTTTTTATTATGGTTTTGATAAAAATCGATTCTAAAGGACCAATCCTTTTTAAGCAGAGGCGAGTGGGGCTGAACGGCAAGGAGTTTAATATCCTCAAATTCAGGACGATGAGCGCCGCTGCCCCAACCTATGCCCGATCTCCAAAAAGCTCCGGCGACAGCAGGATTACGGGGATCGGGAAATTCCTCAGAAAATACAGTTTCGATGAGCTGCCGCAATTGATAAACGTCATTTTTGGAGATATGAGCATTGTGGGGCCCCGCCCGGAGATGCCTTTCATCGTTGATAAATATAAGGATTGGGAGAAGAATCGTCTTATTGTAAAGCCCGGAATAACAGGGCTTTGGCAAGTTATCGGAAGAAAGGAACTGCCACTTGAGGATAATATCCAATACGATTATTTCTACATAAAGAACAGATCCCTTGTGATGGACTTTTCAATAATCTTGAGAACAATTCCAGCCCTTTTGTCCAGAAGGGGCGCCTACTAATTTTGACTATGCTAAACGAAGAAGATAATCAGGTTATAAAAGATAGAGGGTATTTTAAAAAAGGAATAAGTCTCCTCCTTTTTTTTCTTGTAACGTCAATTGCCATCACCTTCTTTTACAAGAATTGGGAAGTCTTCGTCAGTCTCGTTGATATTTCCCCAGGATACCTCGTATCAATGAGTCTTCTGATTATCGCCTTTCAGTCACTTGCTGGGATGAAGATTAAAATTCTTACCTCGATTTTTGATATCGCTTTGAAACCCAGGGAGTGGTTTGGGCTTGCTCAGGTAAATTCACTTCTGAACTATCTGCCGATTAGGGGAGGGGGTGCTGCAAATGCTTTTTACTTAAAGGGCTTTTTTAACTTTCCGTTCTTAAAATATATTGCGGTTCTCACCGCAAGTTTTGCTATAACCACCGCCGTTTTATCCTTCGCTGGGTGTTTTTCGACCGTAATAGTTTATATTTTTTATGGAGTATTTGCCGGATATACATTGTCGATTTATATTATTCTTCTCACCCTGACTGTTGCCCTCTTTTTTTCCATTAAATGGATTGTTACAAAAGTTACAAACCGCCACTTATTCAGTTTTTTGTCAGGCTGGGAAAGGATCCGGAAAAGTGGCAAGAAGCTTGTCGTGCTTATTGCAATGGATTTTGCGATGATTTCCATAGATACAATGAGGATAAAACTTTCTTATGGACGCTTTGGATTTGATTTGAACTATTTTAAGGGGATGGCGATGGTTCCAATTTCCAACCTTGTTAGTGTTGTCAGCATGGTTCCGGGGGGTGTGGTTGTTCGGGAGTTGGTGATCGGATTGATATCCGAGGAGCTTGGGATGGGATTTAAAGTTGGTGTCTTTGCATCGGCATTAGATAGAGCCCTTCTCTTCTTTTGGATACTTCTTTTGGGAGCTTTATCAATGGTACTCCTGCATTATTATCGAAAAGATGTATAGAAAGAAAATAAAAAAATAAGGTTGAAAAGACTTGAAAAATAGTTTTAATCTGATATAAAGATAACATACAATTTCCTTATATTTATTGATGAAAAGAATGGACACTAAAAGACTTACCAAATCTGCAACTTTGGCACTAACGTCGCTTTTGATAACCGCTTTCATTGTGTTTTCCTTGTTTCTATTGCAGGAAAGGATTGATGACGAGAGGCAGAGTTGGGATCGAAAGGAAGAATTGATGTATCTTCCCTCCGGGAAGGTTCTCAAGATTATTAGCTTGGGGTTTGATGAAGCAGTGGCGGATATTCTTTTTATCAAGATGATCGACTATTTCGGAAAGCATTCGTCATCAGACAGAACTTATGTGTGGCTGTATCACATGGCCGACCTTGTAACAGATCTTGACCCCAAGTTTAGGTTCACATACATTTTTGCGAGTCTAATTTTGAACCTTGAAGCAAATCAATTTGAAAATGCAAGGGATATTAACACAAAGGGGATGAAAGAGTTTCCGGACGATTGGTATTTTCCGTTTACTTTAGGGCTCAATTATTTTTTTCATGATGGGGATTTTATGAGAGCGGCCGATAGTTTGGAAGATGCTTCAAAGCTTCCAGGTGCTCCCAAATATCTGATAGGTTTTGCCAATAAATTGAGGGAAAAAGGGGCAACAAAAGAAGCGGCCATTGCTTTTCTAAAACACTTACACCAAGCTTTTGGAGACAAAGGCTTAAGAGCAATTTTGGAAGAAAGAATCAAAGAAATTGAAGAGAGGGGTGTGGTTTATGACTGAAAAGGCTGTGGAGCTAAAAGGGGTCTACAAAGCATTCAAGACAGGCTTTACTATGAAAAAGGTTGAGGCCCTAAACGGTGTTGATCTTGTTATCAACAAGGGGGAGGTATTCGGGTATCTTGGGCCCAACGGTTCTGGAAAAACTACTACTTTAAAACTCATTATGGGGATTATACATCTTGACAAAGGTGAAATTAAAATCATGTCTAAATCCCCAAATGACATTTCAATTAAAGAAATAATAGGATTTCTTCCTGAGAGCCCCTATTTTTACGACTATCTCAACGCTGTGGAATTTTTAGATTTTTATGCAAGGTTATTTTCCATTCCAAAGGCGATAAGAAGAGACAAGATAAGGAGGCTCCTTAAAATGGTGGGGCTTGAGAAGAGGGCAGGGGAATCGCTGAGACACTTCTCGCGGGGGATGTTACAAAGGATTGGGATTGCTCAAGCATTAATTAACGATCCGGAAATAGTTTTTTTGGACGAGCCGATGAGCGGTCTTGATCCTTTGGGTAGAGCCGAAGTAAAAGAAATTATCCAAGGACTGAAAAGGGATGGAAAGACAGTTGTTTTCTCATCGCACATTTTGCCCGATGTGGAGGCGATAGCGGATAGGGTTGGGATTATTGTGAACGGCAAGATCAGGGACGTGGGGGACTTGGATAAATTGCTCAGCAAAAGGGTCAGTTTTGTGGAAGTTACAGTTTTTGGCCTTGATCGAGATATGTTAGACCCATTGAAGGGTAAGGCCAAAGTTAAGAGAATTCTTGGTGATCGTATCGTACTTCTTGTTGAGGGGGTCGAAAACGTTGACGCGGTTATTGACTATATCCGCTTTTGTGAGATAGGAATTGAATCGGTTGAGCCGATAAGAATGACTCTGGAGGAGCTTTTCTTAAGCGAGACAAAAGGAAAATCTAAATGAAGTCGTTTATCAAAAAGATATGGGTAATAACTCTAAATACCTTCAAAGAGGCTGTACGAGACAGGATTCTTTACAGTATCGTGTTTTTTGCTTTTCTAATCCTCATACTTTCCACAATCATGGATGTTGTTACCATTGGACAGAGAGCTAAGATTATACAAGATATGGGCTTGGCGTCAATTTCAATTTTTGGAGCTTTGATTGCTATCTTTGTCGGAATTGGTTTGGTATATAAAGAGATTGACAAAAGAACGATATTTACCATTGTTTCAAAACCAGTCACCCGTTACCAGTTTCTACTGGGTAAATACTTCGGCCTTGTTCTGACAATTTTAGTAGAAGTCCTGGCCATGGGAACGATATTCCTTGCCCTTGTGTACTATACATCTGGATACATAAATCCCAGACTCTTTGCTGCCATTGGGCTGACATTTCTCGAATTGATGGTGATCTGCTCCGTTGCGGTCTTTTTTTCGTCCTTCTCAACGCCTATATTAAGCGGAATGTTTACCCTCGGAATATATTTGATCGGACATATGACAAGGGATTTGTATGAATTCAGTGCAAAACTTGAGGGAACATTTTTGGCGGTGATTCTAAAAATCCTCTACTACGTCTTTCCAAATTTGGATAATTTCAACATCAGGGCGCAGGTAGTGCACGAATTGCCCATAGATCCGAAATATTTTTTCTATTCGGTGTTGTATGGTTTGCTTTATATTACTCTCTTGCTCTTTGTCTCTTCAATAATCTTTACCAAAAGGGACTTTAAGTAAAATGAGTGACTTTATAAGACCCACCGCCTTTTTGACGCTCATCGTAGTTTTTTTGTTGATGGTGCTTGTGCGCGTATATGTTGGTTCGGCCTCGGAGTACAGAAAGGCAAACGAAGCATTAAAAATGGATGACAAAATATCAGCAATCAACCATTATGGTCGGTCTATTAAATGGTATGCACCTTTGAGTCCTTGGGTAAAACGCTCCATCGATAAACTCTGGGAGATAGGAGAGAATTCTGACAAGGATGATCCCGTTGGAATTCTTGCCATAAGGATAATTAGGAGCTCCCTGTATGCCGCCCGGGGTCCATTTACGCCTTATAAATCGCAAATTGAAAAGGCCGATGAATGGCTTTCAGTGTGTCTTTCTGATGCAGACAATGGCCCCGACAAGGAAGATGTTGAAAGCGTCTTAAAATCGAATACCGGACCAAACAGGAAATGGTCGTTTGCTGTTGGAGTGGGGTTTGTCGGATGGATACTCTCGGTGTTTGCTTTTATCTTTTTCGTTTTTTCGGAAGGCGAAAGCAAAGCAAAGCCGAAGAAAGCTATTGCTCTGGGAATTGTTGTGGGTCTTTTTTACACCCTTTGGATTTGTGGACTCTTCCTAACATAGATGGTTCATCCGATTAATGTGTTGAACAAAATGGGAAAATACTTTTTAGGGATTTATTTGAAATATCGATAATAGAATAGTTTTCAGCGTTATCTGGCTACTGACAAAAAGGAGAAACCTTTACATAAAGGTTATCCAAAGTTTTATATAATTGATTAACTTTGTTAAATATTTCGATGGAATTTTATGGTACCATTTGCAGCAGGCCTCCTAATAACTATCTTTGGATTCTATCTGTATCTGTCTAAAGAAGGGTTTGCCTCAACAGCAGGGAGTCTCTTCACCATCTTGGGATTTACCACCTTAATCTACGGTCTCATCATTGTTTTTGTTCCGACTTTTTTTTAGTGATATCCATGATTCCTACTATTTTCTATATCTCTTTCACTTTTATTCTCGGTTTATTGATAGGGAGCTTCCTCAATGTCTGCATCTACCGGATTCCAAAAGAATTATCGATTATAAACCCTCCATCTTCGTGTCCAACTTGCAAAAAACGTATAGCTTGGTACGACAATATCCCAATTTTAAGCTTCATAATCTTAAGAGGGAAATGCAGAAACTGCGGTGAGAAAATCTCATGGCGCTATCCCCTTGTTGAGGCGATGAGCGGTATCTTGGCAGCACTATTGGTCTACAAGTTTGGCCCGACGGTGGAATTTGCCGTTCTCTATGCTTTTTGCGCTTCGCTCATCGTAATCTCCATGATCGACCTTCAATACCAAATTATTCCCAACGAAATATCAATCTCCGGGATTATACTCGGCTTCATATATTCCTTTTTTAGCCCAGTCTTTACATGGAAGGCCTCCCTTTTAGGAATCCTTGTCGGGGGAGGGATTCTCGCACTCATCGCACTTATTTATTACCTCATGATGAGATCGGAAGGGATGGGAGGCGGCGACATCAAACTTCTGGCGATGATCGGGGCATTTTTGGGGATCGGGGGCGTAGTTTTTACCCTCGCGATAGGCAGTATCATTGGCTCTGTTATTGGAATAGTATTGATGCTTAAAGACAAAGGTGACAGCAAGGCGAAGATACCATTCGGGCCGTTCCTCTCTCTGGGAGCTCTTGGGTACATCTTTTTCGGGGGACTACTTTTTGACACATATTTAGGTTTGCTGTGGTGAGTCGTTTCTAATGCAAAAAAAGGTTTTTTAAAACCCTTTTTATTTTTCTTGACCCAACACACTTTATAAGTATAAAATATAAAACAATGGTTTTAGATGCAATAACGGACGTTCCGGGTGTCAAGGTAGGACACGCCGAAGACTTTGATGCGATGACCGGTGTGACGGTGATAACAACCGAATCCGGTGCTGTGGGTGGAATCGATATCCGCGGAACTGCGGCAGGCACAAGACAGGTGGATTCCCTTTCTCCGCTCCATGTTGCGGGCGTTGTCCACGCAGTTACGTTGTCAGGGGGGAGCGCCTTTGGTCTTGCTGCCTCCGGTGGTGTGATGAAATACCTCGAGGAGAAAGATGTCGGAATTGATGTCTTCTATGTAAAGGTACCCATTGTGCCTTCAGCTATCATCTTCGATCTCGGAATTGGCGACCCTATGATACGTCCCGATGAGGCGATGGGCTACAGGGCAGCTGCAAGGGCAAAGGGGGCTCTCAATAGCATTGAGCAGGGGAGCGTTGGTGTTGGAGCAGGGGCAACAGTGGGTAAGCTTAATGGCACCGCATTTGCCATGAAGGGCGGAGTAGGTACGGCAAGCGAATCATTCAAACCGAAAAACTCTACAGGGGATGGAGATGAGATCGTCGTTGGTGTCCTTGTGGTTGTGAATGCCTTTGGTGATATCATTGATCCAAAATCAGGTAAAATATTAGCCGGGGCAAGAGACCCCGAAAACCCCGATTGTCTGATAAATACTTCAAAGAGAATCAGAGAGGGGGAAGACAGAAGTATGCCATCGGGCCAAAACACAACACTTGCGGTTATTGCCACAAATGCTGTGTTGAATAAACAGGGTGCAACTAAACTGGCACAATTGGCACAGACATCTCTCGGAAGAGTCATCTCTCCATTTCATTCAACGTTTGATGGAGATGTCGTCATTGCGCTCTCCCTCGGGGGGGGGAGACAAGAAGTAGGGATAAATACCTTGGGAATGCTTAGTGAAGTCGCTTTGTTCAGGGCTGTCGAAAAAGCCATCATATTGGCCGACGGCAGAGGAATTATACCTTCATATTCCGATTTAAATGGAAAAAAATGATTGACGAAAGAAGAAATGCCTTGGCAAAGGCGCTAAAAGATGACGACAAGGGTGTAAGTAAAAATGCATCTGACGCCTTACTAAAGCTTGAGGGGATGATGGAGCTTCCAGATATTATTTCGAAGTACAAAAGTGCTTCTAAAACTGAAAAGCTTCGTTCAATCTACTCCCTTTCAAAGATTAAGCACGAGAAAGCGCTGGTGCCTCTAATCTACTCCCTGCAACACGACGATGATGACATCAAGATAGCTGCGATTCGGGCTATGGGCGAAATCAAAAGCAGAAAGGCAATTCCGGCACTCATAAATGTCCTCAAGACAAACAGTGTATTGGCAAAAACTCAAGCAGTAGAATCCCTCGGAAAGATCGGTGATCCAGGGATTGTAAAGATTCTGATAAAGGTGCTGCCTTCAGGAGACATGGAATTGGACGAATCTATTATTATGGCCTTTGGGGTACTAAAGCAAAAAGATGCCGAAGCGCTTTTGATCTCGCTGCTCGAAAACGAAGAGCCAAGGATTAGAAGAGCCGCATGCTGGGCCTTGGGAGATCTCGATATCTAAACCGGGGCTGTCGGGGTTGCCGGTAATATTTGCTTGTCGGTAATATTCGGGGGGTTGTTGGTAATATTTGCA
>JAUWME010000006.1 GCA_030613285.1 Candidatus Zymogenus sp.
AAGATTAGAAAACCAGACCTGACCATTGTTGACGGACTAATCGGTATGGAAGGAATGGGTGCCGGGGAGGCAGGACTACCAGTGCCCATGGGCATTGTCATAGCCGGAGAAGATGTTGTTTCGGTGGCCTCGGTTTCATCAATGATCATGGGGATTGAAAACCCGACCGTGGTAGGAACAACCCGAATCGCCGCCCATGACGGAATCGGCATTGCCAACCCATCTATGATTTCTGTGGTGGGCGAAAAGATAGAAGACGTCCAAAAGAAATTTGTCCTCCCAATAAATTATACACAGCCCATCGATTCTCTTGTAACCGGTGTCTATCCAAACGTGGATGTCTACATCGGCGGGGCGTGCAATGCCTGCTGGCTTATGGCGGCAGTGGTGCTTGGGAACCTCTCAAAGATCAAGGAGGGAGTCAGCCTGATTGTGGGGGCTGATCCAAAGGTGCCACCAGACAAAAAGTGGGATTATCAAAACACATTTTTCCTCGGTGATTGTGCCCTCGGTGCAGCAGGAGAGACAAGGGAAATTAGAAACAGGGTAACCCTTGAAGGGCACGACACTTTCCTCTACGGTTGTCTTCCATACCAGCAGGCCATGGTGAAACTGGAAAATATCCTCCTTGAGAGGGGGGTCATTTCCAATGACGACCTCATCAAGAAGGCTCAGTCGGCGAGGGAGCGTTTTTTCAGCTATTACAAAAAATGCGATCCTACGTGGGAGCCCGTGCTTTGAATAAAAATGAATAGATTTTTTAACTATTTTTGTTAAAGGTGTACTCATGGAAAAAGAATTCATTATTGCAATTGACAGCGGAACCCAGAGCGTCAGGGCAATCGTTTACGACAAAGAAGGCAACGAGCTTGCCAAGGCCCAGGCACCCCACGATCCCTACTTTTCTGTAAATCCCGGTTGGGCAGAGCAAAAACCAGAAGATTATTGGGAAAAGCTATGCGTTGTAACCAAAGAGGTGATGAAGAGTAAAAATTTTGACCCGAAAAAACTAGGAGGGCTGGGAATTACCTCACAGCGCGGAAACGTCATCCCTGTGGACAAAGAGGGAACTCCTTTGAGAAATGCCATCATCTGGCTTGACCAACGCTTTACCGAAAACCCACCACCAGTAAACACCTCGGTAAAGCTCCTCTTCGGTCTTATCGGGAAATCAGAATTTATAAAACTCATCCAGAGAAATTCCAAGTTCACGTGGATTTATACCTACGAACCGGAAATATATAAGAAAACACACAAGTTTTGTCAAGTCTCAAGCTGGTTCGTTCATAAACTCTCAGGAGAGTTTAACGACTCCGCCTCCATGTACGTTGGTTACTGGCCCCTCGAAGCGAAAAAGTTCGACTGGTTTGGCATTAAGGGAGTTTTGGATGCGTTTCAGATAAAAAGGGAGCACCTCCCAAAACTATTTAAACCTAACGAGGTTTTGGCGCATATAAATAAAAAAGCCGCAAAGGAAACCGGTCTTCCGGAAGGATTGCCCATCGTTGTTGGGGCTGGCGACAAACAGTCAGAATCCTTGGGTGCAGGGGCAATCACCCCCAATGTCGGGATGATCTCTTTTGGGACGGCCACCACACTTGAGATAGTAACTAAAAAGTTCATCGAGAGCAAAAAGGTGGAGTATTTTACATGGTGCTCTTCAATGCCAGATGCCTGGAATCTCGAATGTTTTATTTATCGGGGCTTTTGGATGGCCCGGTGGTTTTCTCAAGAACTCGGCCACAGGGAGGCGATTGAGGCCCAAAAAAGAAAAGTGGCAACTGAGGTGGTCCTTGATGAGGTTATCAAAGAAGTTCCGGCGGGCTCCTTGGGGCTGATGTTACAGCCGTACTGGACACCTCATCCATCACTGAAGTTTTCCAAAGGATCGATAATTGGCTTTGGAAGTGTCCACACCAGAGCGCATATTTATCGGGCAATTTTGGAGGGGATAGGTTATGAGCTGAGAAGACTCAGCGAATTGGTTCAGAAGGACACAAAGGTACCCCTCACAGAGCTGCGGGTTGGGGGGGGCGGCTCCAAAAGCGACATGGCGGTGCAGATTGCAGCTGATATATTCAACCTTCCCACAAAGAGGATGGCCACCTACGAAACCTGCGGAATGGGCGCTGCCATCGATGCAGCGGTTGCAACGGGGATGTTCAAGGATTTTAATGAGGCTGTCGGGGCGATGGTCAAAACGGGACAGGAATTTTTACCCAACAAGGAAAACCACAAAATCTACAACGACCTTTTTAACGACGTCTTTATGAAAACCTACGATGCCTTGGCGCCCCTGTACAAACGCATCGGCGAGATAACCGGCTACGTGGAAGGTTGATACTAAATCGGGGGTTGCTGGGATTATTGGGGGTTGTTGGGGCTAATGGGGCCAGTGGAACTACTGGGGTTAACGGTTTTTTTAAATTCAGATTGGGGATAAGATGAATCGTAAAAGATTGAGAAATCTCATTTTAGTGGTGATGACAGCTTTTTTTGTCGCCACACTGTTTTCCGCAAATTACAGCCATTCGGCAAGCTTTAGCGGAGAACCAAAAATCAGTGACGACACAGGCTACGGCTATTTTATCTGGCGGGATAAAGATAAAGTGTGGCATCTCGTTACGGTATCGAAGGAAACACCGCGCACTTTTTCCGGTGAGATAGTTATCTATAATGGTTATTTTGAAGTCGTTAAAAAGAAAAAAAAGGGGATAATCACAAAAATCTTTGGTTTTGTTACAGATACATTGGAAAAGCAGAAAAAGAAGAAAGAGAAAAAAAAGAAAGACAAAGCAAAAGAAAAAGCGGGAATCAAAGAAGATAAAACGATTGAAGAAAACGACAAAAAGAAGGACAAAAAAAAGGTAAAAAAAGAGAGTGAAAAAGAAGAAAAGGTTCTAAGGGAGAAATTGGAGGAAGATGAAGTTATTGTGGTAAATGATCGCAAGATGGTTTTTTCTTTTAAATCCAAAGACGAAAAGAGGGGTTTTAGTTTCAAAATTAGAGGGACCTCCCCATGTGTGAAATTTGATCTGAAGATCAATGGAAAGAGGAACATCAGAAAAATATATCTTGGGGAGAGTAAGATAAAGCCAAAGCGTCTCCCGTTTTCTAAATGTCGTTAGTAAATTTTCACCCTTGTGGTAGGAGCGAAAGTCTATTCAGCAGCGTTTAGTTTTTTATTAGAACTATTCTTCGTTGACAATAATTGTATCTTTTTGTAAGATAATTGTATTAAAACAGGGCATCAATCGATTTTTTATAAATCATTTTCAAAGATTTAATGAGGAGAAAAATGGGCAAGTATCAAGTTGAAAAGAGCATTGCAGAGATCAACGAGAAAATCAAGAGTGGAAAAGCAGTGGTGGTTACAGCTGAGGAGATGGTAAAAATTGTAAAAAGTGAAGGCGAGGTAAAAGCTGCAAAAAAGGTAGATGTGGTTACCACAGGTACCTTTGGCCCGATGTGTTCCTCCGGGGCCATCTTTAACTTCGGTCATTCAACGCCAAAGATTAAGGCCTCAAAAGTCCTTATGAACGATGTCCCTGCCTATGCTGGTTTGGCGGCGGTGGATGTTTTCCTTGGGGTGGCAGAATCCACATTTGACGATCCCCTAAATAAAATATATCCGGGTAAATTTTCCTACGGAGGGGGACACGTAATCGAGGACCTCGTGGCTGGAAAGGAGATCGAGTTGGTCACAGAAGCCTACGGCACCGATTGTTACCCGCACAAGGGCTTTAAAAAGTCAATGCGGTTAGAGGATTTCCCATATGCGATGTTGACCAACCCCAGAAATGCATATCAAAACTACAACGTTGGGGTCAACTTGGGTGATAAAACAATCTATACTTACATGGGGGTTCTTAGACCCAAGCTTCAGAACGCAAACTACAGCAGCGCTGGTGTTCTTGCACCTCTTTTTAACGACCCCTACTTTAAGACCATTGGGCTTGGTACAAGGATTTTTTTGGGTGGCGGTGTGGGGTATGTTACATGGTATGGAACCCAGCACAACCCGAAGCCTGTTAGGGGAGATAAGGGTGTACCCTCTGTACCTGCCGGCACCTTGTCGGTGATGGGGGAGCTAAAAGGGATGAGCCCGAAATACCTTGTGGGCTTGAGCCTTCTCGGATATGGTTGCTCCATGGCCGTCGGGTTGGGAATACCAATTCCTATCCTCAACGAAGAGATGGCGCACCACACATCCATCGCAGACGAGGAGATTATAGCCCAGATTGTCGACTACAGCGAGGACTATCCACAAGCAACCGGGAAGGTACTGGGCACGACTAACTACGCCGCCCTAAAATCTGGCACCATTGTCCTTGACGGAAAAGAGATACAGACAGTGCCTCTTTCGAGCTTTGTAAAAGCCAGAGAAATTGCCGAATTGCTAAAGGGCTGGATTGAAAAGGGGGATTTTCTCTTAACGGAGTCTCAGGTCTTGCTCCCCTCCGAAAAATAGCGGGGGGCTGGTTGCAACTTGACTGCAACTTGATTGCAGGTTGCCATATTTTTTGATATTTTGTAGAAGTGAACCAATTGGTTTGATAAAATCAAGGGGTGGTCGAGTTGGACAGGTTGGTCAGATCAAAAAATGATTGGTTTGGGTGGTCGGGTTGGTCAGATAGAAGAAGTGGTGTGATTGATAGGACTGATTCAGTTAACTCTCCCCTCAGGTCTTTATGAAGAGAGGCTTGGATAAAAAAGTCAAGAAATGTGATAGCCGCCTACAAAATCTCTACCAAAAACGATAACCTCCCCCATAAGTGCGATAGTATATTAGGGGGCTATTCCCTTATATATATTTGATCGGGGTGCTTGACGGCAATTGAAGGGCCATTTTTCTCCCTTATTGTTCCGGTAATCTCTACTACCTTGCCCAGATACTTGGAGGCCGGATTGTAAATCCCAGAATCTGCGAAATAGGTGAGGTTTTTATCTGAGATGAAGACTGTAAAGTCTTTGGAGAAATCATTGCCGAAGTTCAAAAAAACTCCGAAGCTTTTCCTGTCAGAATGGAGCACCCTTCCCACCACTGTTTTGGAAAGGCCGATGTGAGATCCCGCGTCTTTTACTGTAACCATCCATGTATCCACATCCGCCCAGAATCCCCGTTTCTTGTTTCTGGCCAGCTCCATCTTTTGGGCGAGTTCTTTGTGGTATTTTAGGTTTGGAGGATATGGACGTGCTACGGCGGCGCCGAGCTCTACCAATCTCATATTTACAAAAATTTCATCAACATAAACGTAGGCGAGGGTTCGTCCGTACTTGTCGATTCTCTCAACATCCATCTCAAGCCTGACAACCTTCCCCTTCGTCAACTCCTCGTTTAGTTTCTTTGCATCAACGCCGAAATATTCCACAGGCTTCAGTCCGCCGGATTCGGGTGCGTCAATCCCAATGTAGCGAACAATTCTGTCGTTGGATAACAGAATAGTATCGCCGTCAAAGACCTTTTTTACAAAGAGTCCCTTTGGGGTTTGAGCAAAAAGGCGGTGCGTTTTGGAAATTACAAATGGTGTGATAATGATAAAAAAGGCGACGATGATCGTCAAGAGTTTTCGGTTATTTTTTCGCCTTTTTTGCATACTAATACTATCTCCGATAGGAGCCGGGAACCTCGACAATAATTAGGTTAATCTTATTATCTTTCTTTTTCTCCTCGGCGATGGCAACGCCCTCTTCTGGTTCTTCGGTGATGGTGAGGGTAGGTTTTGACTCGGCCTCAATGACGGTGAGAATACATGGTTCTTTGGTCGACTCGCCGTTTCTTTCTATTGTTGTTGTGCCAGTGATTCCTTTGTAATCCCTGATGGAAAAAAGAGCGGGCATCACTTCGTCTCTGTCTTTTATGCCCTGGGTACGCATCAGAAATTGAATTATCTTGATGGTGTCATAACCGTAGGCCTCAAACGAGCTGGGTGTCCTTGCATAGACGGCCATGAAATCCTCCACAAAACTTTTGACCTTTGGCCTGTCGCTGTTTGGAGTAAAGGAATCGGCAAAATATGAGCCGATGAGCATATCACCTGTGATATTGAGAAGCCCGGAATTATTCCAGCCGTTGGTTCCTAAAAGAGTAACTCCTTTTAGATCGTAATAATAGACATACGGTACAATCATTCCCACAGAGCTGTAGTGGTCGGGAATGAAGATGGCATCGAAAGTGGCATTATTTTTGCTGCTTCCTGTAGCGGAAATAATTTCTTTCATTGTAGCTCTAAAATCCGCTGTTTCGCTTGTGTAGGATTTAACCGTCACGATGCTGCACCCGTAAAGGCTTACTTCCCTCGAAAAGAGCTCCTTCATCACCCTGCCGTAGGCGTCATCAGGATAAAGGATGACAAATCGGGAAAGTCCCTTGGCCTGAATGACGTATCTTACCAGTGCGCGAATCTCGTCAGGGTTGGTAAGGAAGTTTCTGAATACATAAGAACCAATATCCGTGATGTTCCTCTCTTTTGTGAGGGTGATTATCGGGATTGAGAGACGCTGTGCTTCTCCGGCGGCAGCAAGAGCCGCTTCTTTTATCATCGGCCCGATAATAAGGGCGACATCGTCATTTCTTGCAAGCTCTTTTACGGCATAGGACGAGGTTGTGGGATCTCCCTTGGAATCTCTAAATATAAGTTTTACCCTCGGTCCCTTTGTGAAGCCCTTGGCACCGGAGGCAAGTTCAAGTCCATCCCTTACCCTTCGGCCGAAGATTGAGGCTCGTCCAGAGAGAGGAAGAATAACCCCCACTGTTATCTCGCCTGTGTTTGGGACTCCCTGGGTCTCTTTCAAAAGGCCTTGTGCTTCATAATAGTATTCGTGGTCAGGCAGCCTTCTGACAATCTTTAAAAGCTCAGCTCTTGCGTTGTCCATCTCCCCATCTGCAATGTATCTTTTTGCCAGAGTATAAGAGGCGTAACCCCCGGCTTCCGTGTCCGACAGGTTCTCCGATACCCTAACAAGTTCATCATGAGAGAGGTACTCCTCCACAAGGAGTTTGAGGTTCGTTTTTGCCTCATTTTTTGAGGAGATATCGCTGGCTTTATCTATCGCCTCAGAAAACCAATAGACGGCCTGATTCATATTGCCAAGCCTTGTGTAGCTTTTTGCGATTATCAAATATATGGTGTTCCCAGGCTGTATATCTCGTGTCTCGCGAACGAGGGGTTTTAGTATTCCTACAGCGTCGGAGTACTTTTCCGACTTAAAGTAGACGTATCCAAGTTTATAGCGGGCTTCGTTGTAGCTGTCTGACCCGACAAATTCTTGTACTACTTTAATGTAGTTAGAGTGGGCAGAGGAGAGGTTTCCTCTGGCAAGGTAGATGTCGCCGGCCCTAACGAGAGCATTATCGGTTAATGTGCTGGAGGGGTAGTCATTGATACAGGTGAGATAACCATTTATGGCTTCCGAATATCTCCCTAATTTAAAATCTGCTTCTGCCTCATGATAGGTGTTCATCATATCGCTTTTTGGTTCGGGAAAACGTTTCCCACGGCTTGATGTGCCGGTTACGCACGATGTAAAAACAAAGGTGGCGATAATGACCAAAACGATTAATTCGACTAATTTCGATCTTCTTTTGATTTTCATTTTTCTTTTATTCATTTTCCATACCAATTATATTTATCTTATAAATATATCACAAGTTGGCAAAAGTTGCCAAGAAAAAATTAGTTAGAATTGTTTAGATGCAGTTAAATGTTTTGACACTATTCTCCCAAGAAAGTGCGAAAAATTACCGGGAAATTATTTTAAGACATTAAGTATTAGGTTTGAATCAAGTTTGTATTTAAGGATGCTTAGGGAGTTCAAGTTTTTAAGCAGATTGAAAAAGATCAAAAAGGGGGAAATGAAAACTGGGTGGTAAGATTTTTATTGACCGAAAACTAATAATCTGATAAATGATATGCAATTGGATCTACTCAATTCATATTGAAGGAGCGAAAGATGGATGTAAATATTGATTTTGGTAAGCGAATGGATAAGATTCGGGAAGAGATGGAGAAGGTGGGGATTGACGTTTTGGTGGCAACCAGGGCAAAGAGTATCAATTACATTACAGGGGCTTTTGTTCCCTGGAGGAGTGTGGTTCTGGTCTCGAAGGACGGCTATGTGGGCTTAAATACCATTCTGCATGATTTTTCCAGGGTGCTCGACGACTCATGGCTTGACAACGTTACAGGGACTGGGCCGGTTCCCGGAATGGAGCTTTGGGAAGTGACGGCGAGGCAGATGGAGGAGAACGGCATGGACAAGGGCATCGTCGGGATCGAGCTTGGTCATTCGCCGAGGGTGATGATGGGATATATTATGGCAACGGAGAGGGATTTCATCGTCGATTCTCTTCCGGGGGCAACGTTTAAAAACGCCTGTGCAGTGATGGATCGCGTGATGTATATTAAAGAACCTGCCGAGATAAAACTTTTAAGGCAGTCCTCGGCGATAGCAGATGCCGCCCAAGAGAGGGTTAAAGAGGAACTCTATATTGGGATGAGCGAGATGGAGATTGCGGGAATAGGCGAGATGGAGATGAGGCGCCTGGGCAGCGAATACCACTGGGCGGTTACTGGTTCTTCGGAGATAGCCTCCGGGTACCGTTCATGTTATCCGTTTGGGGGCTGCAACCCGCCAACGGAAAAAATAATTCAAAGGGGGGAAAACCTGATGGTAGACTTCCACGCCACATATAAACACTACTATTCCGACCTTGCCCACAACTACATCCTTGGAAAACCGACAGTGGAGCAGGAGAAGCTCGGAGATGCATACACAGCGGCCGCAGAAAAGTTGGTGGAATCGATGAAGGCGGGTGTGAAGATAGCTGACGTTTTTAAGACCGTAAACGATGAGCTAAAAAGGAGCGACTACGAAAAGTACACCGTCCCCTGTTACGGCCATGGAATTGGGATTATCGGTCACGAGTGGTACCCGGCAATTATGGATAACGACGAGTTCAGGGACATTGTTTTAGAAGAGAACGTGGTGGAAGTGGCTTTTTTACAGATTAATGTTCCGGGCGTCGGTGGAATGCGTCTTGAGGCCGAGGTTCTGGTTACGCCGAAGGGTGGTGAGATGTTAAACAAGATTCCCATTCGCCCGACTGTTCTCGACTTGTAAAACAGTGAAAATTTAAAAGGGGTATCGGTAAGCCCGGCCCCCATTTATATATTTGAGTGTTATGATATTTATCCCTGAGACTCAGCTCTCAAATCAAATTTTTAAAATTAGGAGATTGTGATATGCTATTTGTATGTCCAAGTTTAAAAAGGAGGAAAAGATGATAAAGACAATTGAAAAAATTATGGACAGGAACAGAAATCCCGTAAGCTGGGCGTTGTGTCTCATTTTGCTTGTACTTGCGCTTTACGCTGTTTGGCTCCACAACTGGATTATGATTGTGGTATTCATTCTTTGTTACATCATAATCTTGTTTTTCTTCCCGAAGCCAAAAAAGAGAAATGCCTTTATTGACAAGATTATGGATGCGTCCATCGACTGGTTGCGGAACTCGTCAATTATTGAGAAGGTGGTGCTATATTCAATAGGGTTTGCGGCGTTTGTCATATTCATCTACGGTCTTTGGGAGCACAAACTTGCCATCTTCATTGTTTCTTTGTTGGTTATTATCATCGTAAAGTTTGTGGCCTTCAGGGGTGCCTTTTTGGGCAAAAAGTAGTAAGTCGGCTATTGGCTACTAAATACTGAATGGCTGAACTGGGTGATATTTTGAAAGGATAAAAAGGTCTTAATTGATTAGTGTCTGTTTGTTTATCCCCCTCTTTCCCTATTATTCAGACGCTCAATGACCGCATCGCTTTTAAGCTCCCTCAAGGCGTCTGCTGCAATCCATTTTGCGGCGGAGGATTCAATCTTCTGAATCTCAAGAGACAGCTCAACCGCCTTCTCGTTGAGTTTGAGGTTTCTCTTTCCAATCTGGCGTATCGCCCAGTTGACCGCCTTCTTGACGATGTGTCTTTGGTCGGTGGCCCCCCGTTTGATGTCGGGAAAAAACTCGATGAATTTCTCGTCATCCGCCACCTTGTCACTAACTGCAAGCCTTGCCATCATCACATACCCCGCCCGTTTTACGTACTCTTCGTCCCGATAGCTCCACTGGACCGCCTTGTCGTATGCGAAGGGTGTTTTTTCAAAGAGGTTCATGCAGGTCTGGTCGCAGATCTCCCAGTCGTAGAAATCCTCGACCCATTCGTCCATCTGTTTCTCGGTGGTCATTTTAGGTTCCGCAATCATCCCGGCAACGATCATGGTTTCTCGGATCTTTCGCTCCCAGAGCTTTTGGGCAAGTCTTTGGCGGTCTTCCACGGTTTTCTTAAGTTCCTTTGCGAGCTCTCTCAGCACGGGGATTCTCACCCCAAGTGCGCGGTCTGGGTCAATGCCATATTTTGCCATTCCCTTGATGGATTTTGGATTGGAGGAGGACTTTAGCCTCACGACAATCTCGTCAACTGTGATGTCTGGTTTGATCATCTTTTATTCCCATGATGAAATTATAGTTTCATTGTTTTCATTAACAATTTTCTTGTCATTTAAGAAAAAGCATATTGAGATTGCCACGTCGTTCGTCAGTCTAACGACTGACTCTCTCCTCGCAATGACATTAAAGGGTGCTATTTCCACCTTGTCATTCAAGAGCAACGCAGGGAGCGCGGCGGTATTCTTAAATGATGTATATTCTTAATAGCGCTATCCCTGCGGGACAAGCCCCTGTGGGGCAATCTCTTTTACTACAAAAGCCAAAAAGCATATTGAGATTGCTTCGTCATTCGCCTGCCCGGATGGCATCTTCACTCCTCTTGAATGACATTAAAAGGGGAATAACAGATAATGCTCCTTGCAAACTGGATAATGATTCTTGCTTTCAATCCTGTACCCTTTTTATACCATATATTTTACATTTCAGCAAATGGGTTGAAAAGATGAGATGGAGACTAAAGGCTATTTACAAAGAGAATCTTTAACAGCAATTGTTTCAGATGATACTTGACTATATGGTTTTGTCTATGTAATATATTGTATTGAAAATACTTTCAGGGGATTAAGATGTCAAAACTATTAGATATTCTGGGATGCACACATCCGATTATTCAGGGGCCCATTGGTGCCTTAAACAGCCCAAAGCTGATAGCTGGGCTCTCAGAGGCGGGGGCGTTTGGGATGCTTTCGATGGGATTTGTTTACGATCTCGAAGAGACGAAGAGGCTTGTTGGGGAGGTGAGGGAGCTTACCGACAAGCCATTCGGGGCAAACCTCATGATAATGAATCCGACAAACGAGAAGATTCTGGAGGTCTTAAAAGATGCAGGGGTCAAAACAGTTACAACATCTGCTGGCTCTCCCAGCAAGATATTTCCCACAATTCACGGTCGTGGGATGAAGGGGCTTCATGTGCTTTTGTCCCTTTCCCATGCGGTAAAGGCAAATGATGCAGGGGTTGATGGAATAGTCATTTCAGGGCAGGAATCGGGGGGGCTTCGGTCGCTGGGGCCGGAATCTTCCACCATGGTTCTTGTCCCACTTGTTTGCGATCATGTTAAAATCCCGGTAGTGGCAGCTGGGGGGATTGCCGATGCAAGGGGGTATCGGGCAGCCTTGGCTCTGGGCGCCCAGGGAGTTCAGGTTGGCACCCGGTTTATTGCATCGACCGAAAGCAACGCCCCAAAGGCCTGGAAAGACGCAATCATTGGAAGTGGGGACGGCAGCACAATGCTTTTGCCCATTGGGAAGATGAGTATGCGCTCAATTATAAATCCGAAGCTGCAAAAACTGATGAGCGATCCAGAATTTGACCTTTCAACAGAGTACAACATGATGGATGCCCCGAAGGCCTGGACCGAGGGCGATTTTGATCTCTTCCCGGCAGGATCGGGGCAGGTGGCGGCATTGATAAACGATGTTAAGCCGGCAAAGGAGATTATTGAGGAGATGGTGTCTTGATTATTGTCGAGTAGGCTAAATCCCTGAAATCAAGTGGGAACGTTACGGTTTTTGGGATGAAGCAATAGGTTTTTTTGTCATATGACAAAAATAATTGTATTTTTATAGACTTTCTGATAGGCTATTCCAACGGTTTAGCAAGTTTCTCATCTGTTCTGGGGTTGTCGGTAACTGTGAGGATTGATGAGAGGTTGCTGGTGATTGTGAGGATTGTAGATAGGTTGTCGGTGATTGTAGGGGTTGCAGAAACTTTTGTTATTAAGCCAAATGTCTGGTATGGGTCGCCGATGATTTCCAACCGTTTTGTAAAATTGACGTCAATCAAACAAGTAATTTTTATTTAATTTGGGGGTTTGAAGATGAAGACTAAACGTTTTGTCCTGTTCACTTTGTTAACCACTTTGTTGGTACTCTTTTCTATTTCTACTTTAGCCATTGCCCAGGAAAAGAGCCTGACGATATTGCACACAAATGATTTGCACTCGCACCTTTTGGGGCACTCCCCGAACAGGGACTACACACCGGGGACTACAGATGACGACGAGACCTTGGGCGGTTGGGCGAGGCTGGTAACGGCGATAAAGGCAGAGAAGGCGATTAGAACAAATCCCGTCCTTGTGCTGGATGCCGGCGATTTTCTCATGGGGACCCTATTTCACATGATCAGCAGGAACGAGGCGGTAGAGCTTGCATTGATGAAAGAGATGGGCTATGACCTTACAACCCTCGGAAACCACGAGTTCGATTTGAAGCCGAAGGGGTTGTCTCGCATATTGAGATCTGCAAAGTCGAAGGAAGGAATGCCTCAGATTTTGGCGTCAAACGTTATCTTTGATCCCAATGAAGAGGCGGATGATACCCTTGAGGAAGATTTCGAGGAGGGACTCGTAAAATCATACGTGGTTCTGGAGAGGGATGGGATAAGGATTGGTTTCTTTGGGCTCATCGGCGCCGATGCCGCCGAAGTGGCGCCATTTGCGTGGCCCGTAACGTTCGGCGATATCATCGAGACATCAAAGGAGATGGTAAAAATACTTCGAGAAGAAGAAAATGTCGATATTGTTATCTGCCTTTCCCACAGCGGTCTAAGTGACAACGTAGAGAAGTCTGAAGACGAGATATTGGCCAAAGAGGTTTCGGGAATCGACATTATCATCAGCGGACATACCCATACAAAGCTAAACACACCAATTCAGATAAACAATACAATCATCGTTCAGGCATGGGCTTACGGCAGGGCGCTCGGTGTTTTGGATATTACAGTGGATGAGAACAACGTTGTTTCACTTAAAGATTACAATCTCCTCGAGATTAACGATACCATTAAAGGAGATGAGAAGATAATAAGGCTAATCAAGGAGAAAGAAAAGATTGTTGAGAGGGACGTCCTTAAGGGTCTCGGCCTGAAGTTTTTTCAGACAGTTGCCGAGATGGATTTTGACCTTATCCTCAAAACAGAGGAGACGGGGCTTGGAAATATGCTCACCGACGCCACTCGCTGGGCTGTAAACAAACGCGTGTACGATCCGGCCGATCCCTCATCGAAGGTGAGATTGTCCTTCCAGTCTAACGGCGTTATCAGGAGCAATATCCTCAAAGGTAAGACGGGGCTTGTGGGTGTGTCGGACCTCTTTCGGACTGAACCCCTGGGCATCGGCGTGGATGACACTATGAGCTATCCCCTCTTGACCTTTTATCTTTACGCCTACGAGATAAAAAAGGCGATGGAGGTGCCTACATCCATCTTTCCGATTAAGGGGAGCGACTATTACCTGCAGATCTCGGGACTCAAGGTTACCTATAACCCGAAAAGAATGATATTTGACAGAGTCACCGAGATATTAATCGAAGAGGAGGACGGAAGCTTTGTACCCTTAGACTATTCCTCTTCCAATAAAGAGCTTTACAAGGTTACGTCAAACTACTACAACTCGTCCTTCATCAAGGTTGTCGGGAGCTTTACAAACAACATCCTGACGATGGTGCCTAAGGACAAGGACGGAAACCCCATAGAAGACCTCTCCACGGTCAGGGTCGATGCAGATGAGGATACACCCGGAATTCAGGAGCTAAAGGATTGGGAGACCATCTTTGAATACATTGAAACCTTTGAGGACAGTGACGGCGATGGCATCAAAGAGATTCCCGCAAAGTACAACCAACTTGAGGGTCGCTACGTGGCCGAACCCAGCCTCAACCCATTTAAGTTGTTAAAGGGTGGGAACTACCTCACGTGGATTGCGTTTTTCGTTCTCCTTATCGCCATAGGTCTCTTTTCTCTTATATTTTACATTCCTGTAAAGATTATTAGAAAAAAGAAGAAGTAGGGGCAAAGTTGTTTTTGAGCCTTTTGAGTTTTTATCAAAGGAGCAATGCATGAAGAAGAAGTTTGCGCCAGAAATGACGGCACCCGATTTTGCCTTCGATTCCCCTTGGAAGAAGTCGCTTTCGTTCTACGATTTCCCAAAGGGGGAGAAGACTATACTTATGTTTCTCCGTTATATGGGGTGTCCCATCTGCCAGATGAAGATTGCGGAGTTAAAAAACGATTGGGATGAGTTTAAGAAGAGTAAGCTCGATGTCTTGGTTGTTCTGCAGAGCGATGCCAAAAATGTAATTGGGATAAACGAGATTGTCAAGGAAAACGATCTTCCCTTTACTATAGTTTTGGATCCAAAAGAGGAGATATTTAAACTTTACGGCGTTCTTCCGGGATCAATCTTCCGATACGCAACACCGGCTGTCATCAAAAAGGCCATGAAATCGAAAAAGCTTGGTTTCAAGCATGGTGTCAACGAGGGAAAAGAGATGCAGCTGCCCGCGGTCTTCATCGTGGACAAACAGAAAAAGATCAAGTATGTATATTACGGTAGGAATGTGTCTGATGTCCCTGATAATAGTGAGCTCTTAGACATCTCCGCCAACTTATAGTGGCTGCTGGTATTTTTTGGTAGGGGATGGAGCAATTTGGAATTGGGACTGGAAATTGAGGTTGGCCGTTTGCGGTTAACAATCAGTGGTTGGCGATTTGAGGTTGGAGGGTGGTCTTTTTTGCAAATGAAGGGTCATCAGAAGATGAAAGATGTCCAGACAATTTGTTTGTGGTTCTGTTTATAAATACAATTTTCATTTTTAAAGGATGGAAAAATGGAGAAGAATGAATCTGTTCACAAACCTTCCCTTGCCTATCGGCTAAAAAAGGCCGTGGTGGGAACCGCCCTCATCGCCTTTGGGGCCACCTTCGAGAAGGTCTCCAAGAAAGATGAGGTGATTATTGAAGAGCTGAAAGATTGGGAAGAAGGTCTCGTCTTATCGCTGGGGGTTTTGCCCTTTGGCCCAGCAATTTCGATGAAAAAGAAAGATGGATATGTAAAATATCTCGGCCGTGGGTACAAAGAGGATCCCTCGCTTAAGATATTATTCAAAAATGTCGACTCCGCTTTTTTGGCCTTCACAGGCCAGATGGGCAACCACACGGCATTTGCCCAACACAGGGCGCTTGTACACGGAAGTCTCATTGACGGCATCAAAGCTAACAGGGTGATGGGATTAGTGCAGACCTATCTGTTGCCCGGTATTGTATTGAATAAAATCTTTAAACGACCGCCTAAATATACATTTAAGCAGTTGCTTTTAAAGGGATATCTCTATTTAACATTTCCCATAACTTTTTCTATGAATATGTGGAAATAGTTTGAAATGAAAAACCTCTCTTTTAAAGGAGTAAAATAATGCTTCCAGAATATTATGAATTTTTATGTCCCGTAAAGATACTCAGTGGATTGAAGGCCCTGTCGAATCTCACTTTTGAGATGGAGCTTCTGGGCGTAAAAAAGGCGCTGATTGTAACCGACAAGGGCGTTTCAGATGCCGGCTTGATCAAGACAGTCAAAAAGGCCTTTGGTGGGTCGAAGTGTGAGATCGGGGCGATCTATGACAAGACACCCCCGGATTCAGGGACAGACATCGTAAATGAGGTGGCAAAGCTCTTTTTGGACAAAAAATGTGATTGTTTTATCGCCGTGGGGGGCGGAAGCTCCATAGATACGGCAAAGTGCGCAAACATGATAGTCGTTGAGGGCACAAACGACCTTATGAAGTTTCAGGGTGTGGAGAGGTTGACTAAACCCCTAAAGCCTTTTGTCGTTATCCCCACGACCGCCGGCACAGGGTCTGAGGTTACATCGGCGGCGGTCATTTACGACAGAAAAAATAAGACTAAACTTGCCTTCGCTTCGGGCTTGCTTTTTCCCGATATTGCGATACTTGACCCAAAGATGACGGTTACCATGCCGCCAAAGATTACCGCCGCCACCGGCATGGACGCCCTGACCCATGCTGTCGAGGCGTACTATTGCCTCCAAAAAAACCCGGTGTCAGATGCCTATGCCATTGCCGCCATCAGGCTGGTTTTCGACAGCCTTCTGGATTCCACTCTGAAACCGAAGGATGAAAAAAAGAGGCTTGCCATGTTGAACGCCTCTCTGCTGGCAGGTATTGCATTTTCCAACTCTTTGGTCGGGGTGGTGCATGGCATTGCCCACGCCACCGGCGGAGTTGCCAGAGTTCCCCACGGCATAGCGAACTCAATCCTTCTCCCCTTTGGCATGGAGAACAACTATGACAAGGCTGGGGATCTTATAGCGGAGCTTGCCCCGTTTATGGGCGCCACAACCACAGGATCGAAGCTGGATCAGGCAAAGAGTGCAGTTGCCGCAGTCCGAGAGCTGGCAAATGAGCTGAAGGCCGCCAGCGGACTCCCCACCAAGCTCAGCGAGGCTGGGGTTAAAAAAGACCAACTGGAAGAGATCGCCAAAACCGCCATCAACGATGGATCGTGCACAATGAACCCCGAAGATATCACGTATGAGGTTGCCCTCGATATTATCAAGCAGGCGTTTTAGGGGATTTTAAGTACAGTTAAGTTACAATGACCGGGGCGGGTGTTAAGTCCGCCCCTTTATTTATCAATTGGCTCGGCATCTTTCCATTTTTTGTCAAAAAATTGATTCAGCGTTTTATGTGGCTCTTTGAAATTATTCTTTTTTATTTTGACTGCCGAAGTTAATTTTTCACCAAGATT
>JAUWME010000142.1 GCA_030613285.1 Candidatus Zymogenus sp.
TCCCATGTTAAGGCAGTATCTCAAGATAAAAGAGGAGTATCCCGACTGCATCCTTTTTTATCGCATGGGAGACTTTTACGAGATGTTCTTTGAGGATGCCCAGATTGCATCGCCGGTTTTGGGGATTGCCCTTACCACCCGTGACAAAAACAAGGAAAACCCTGTCCCTATGTGCGGACTTCCGTATCACGCCGCAGATACCTACCTCGAAAAGCTGCTGTCAAACGGTTTTAAGGTGGCAATCTGTGAGCAGGTGGAGGATCCCTCAAAGGCCGTGGGGATTGTAAAAAGGGAAGTGGTTCGGGTGGTAACGCCGGGGCTAATGAATGATATCTCTTCAATTGAAGCCAACGAGAATAACTACATTGCCGCATTTGTTTACGACGACGGCAGGTGGGGGGCATCGTTCCTCGATTTTTCCACGGGGGAGTTTAGAACAACAGAGCTTGATGACATCACGGAAGTTATTGACGAGGTATCAAAGCACAGTCCCAGGGAGGTGGTGATGCCTGAAAGCCTTGAAAGTTCTACGAGCTCGGAACTTTTACGCATTGCCCTTTCTGATATCCTCATCAGCTACATTGATTCTGGGGTCTTCTCGGCGGAATCTGCATCCAAGACAATTGCAAAAACTTATGATTTGGCAAGTATAGAGGGGTTGGGGATTGGCGATGCACCCCTATCGCTATCGGCAACGGGTGGGCTTTTGAGGTACGTCACCGACTATCAAAAGGGAGATGCAACACACCTCTCTTTTCCGAGAATCTATATCCCCTCAGAGTTCATGCTGGTGGACGAAATCACAAAAAGAAATCTGGAGCTTATGAAAACCCTATACGAAGGGACAAAGAGCGGTTCGCTCCTTTCTCTTTTGGACAACACTGTAACATCAATGGGCGGAAGACTCTTGAGAGGCTGGATAAATTACCCCCTTACCGACGTCAATGAGATTCAAATCAGGCTTAATGCCGTCGAGGGTTTTTATAACGTGAGAGGCGAATCGTTGAACATTACCGAGCTCCTCTCACAGATTTTAGACCTTGAGAGAATCGTCGGGAAGGTCTCGCTCAAAAGTGCCGGGGCAAGAGACCTTGTTGCCCTCTCAACGTCCCTGAAGCTAATCCCCACCTTAAACAAACTACTCGATAAATTTGACATCATGGCAATAGACACCATAAGGGAGGGATTTGCCGATTTTACGGAGCTTTGTAAGAAGATTGATTTGACACTCGTCCAATCGCCACCCCACTCGCTACGGGAAGGGGGATTTATCATGGACGGTGTTGACGAGGATTTGGACGAGTTGAGGGGGATATCACGAGAAGGGAAGGATTGGATATTGAAGATTGAGGAGAGAGAAAAAAAAAGGAGCGGCATCCCAAAGCTCAAAGTTAGATTCAATCGGGTCTTTGGCTATTACATCGAAGTCTCAAAGATTCATGCAGATAAAGTTCCCGATGACTACATCAGAAAGCAGACCCTCGTTTCTGCAGAGAGATACATTACGCCTGAGTTGAAGGAATATGAGGCGAAGGTGCTTGGGGCCGATGAACGAATTAACGCTCTGGAGTATGATATCTTTGTGGACTTGAGGGAGTATGTCCGGGGTTGGATTAAAGATATTAAGAAGACGGCCATATCTATAGCAAAGGTGGATGTATTTACAAACTTTGCCCTTCGCGCCATGGACCTCAACTTTGTAAAGCCTGAGGTGGATGAATCCCTCATTACAGATATCAAGGATGGAAGACACCCGATGGTGGAAAAAGCCCTCCCAAAGGGGACATTTGTTGCCAACGACATATTTATCAATGCCAACAAACAGCAACTTCTAATTATCACCGGCCCAAATATGGCCGGGAAATCCACGATCATCCGGCAGGTTGCCATCATTGTTCTCATGGCCCAGATTGGTTCCTTTGTCCCTGCAAGCTCTGCAAGGATCGGTGTGGTTGACAGGGTCTTTACAAGGGTAGGGGCATCAGATTCAATCGTTCGGGGACAATCCACCTTCATGGTGGAGATGGTCGAGACCGCAAATATCTTAAACAACGCCACCGGAAGATCTCTTGTCATCCTCGATGAAATTGGAAGAGGCACAAGCACCTTTGACGGATTGTCGATTGCCTGGGCGGTGGCAGAATATATCCACGATACTTCAACCTTAAAGCCAAGGACTCTTTTTGCCACCCATTATCACGAGTTGACGGAGCTTGCTATCGTTAAAGAGCGGGTAAAAAATTACTACATCTCAGCAAAGGAATGGAACGGAAGGATGATCTTCTCAAGGACGATAAAAGAGGGTGTCTCAAGCCGTAGCTACGGGATAAATGTGGCAAGGCTTGCTGGACTTCCCTCTGGGGTTATCGAAAGGGCAAAAAAAATCCTTGAGAACATCGAGAGGGGAGAATTTACAGCAAGGGGTATTCCTGCAATAATTGCTGGCGACGACATTGAGGGTGGTGGAGATTCACAGATGGATCTCTTTTCGGGCGCTGCAAAGGAGCTTTTGATTGAGGTGGCCAATTTAGACACCCAAGCAATGACCCCGCTTGATGCCCTCAATAAATTGGATGATATTGTGGGAATGCTCAAAAAAATAAAGAACTGATTACTTTTGTGGTTCTTAAGGATTTTAAATACCTATTTTAAGTAACCGAAAATTGTTAAAGGTTTTAAGAGGGGAAAATGCCTTTTAAGCTTTGCAATTTCAGCTCTACAAGATAATTGGATGAATTTTTTTTGCTTTTAGGTTAATTAATTAGATTATTTACTTGATATGTCTTGTTATTTGTGAGAGTATAATTCGTATTTTGGTGGAGAGCTTGGGGACGCTATGAACAACTTGCATGGTGTTCAGCAAATGCAGATTTCAAAAGAGATTGAAAGAGAAGAATGCATTGATTTCCAATTTGCTAACTGGCAAATTGTATGACTGACTGACAATTTCATATAGCCGTTGGGAAGAAAGCAATAATACTTTTTGTGGAGACAAAAGGTGAAAGAACAACTAAAAAAAATGCTCGAATACGAGGCGGAGTCCCAGGATATTTTGGTCGATGCCAACATTAAGGCGACCAAGATAAAAGGGGATGCCATGAGAAAGGCAGAAGAAATACTAAAAGAGAAGAGATTTAAAGCGGAAGACAAGGCGCAAAAGATCGAAGAAAAAATTGTGGTGGATGCAAAAGAGGAGGTTCAAAAGATACAGTTACGTACAAAAAATAGTATTCAAGAGATGGAAGCAACGGCAAAAAAGAAGATGGACGATGCTGTGTCTGGGATTATTTCGGAATTTTTTAATATGTGATCTTCTGCTGCACCCTGATGTAATTGGTTTATTGAGAGTAGTGGGTGATGTTAGAAGTGTTGAAGATATTGATAGTGATGAGGGATATCTGGAGAAGGGTTATAAAACTTCAAATATCGGAATAGGGTAAACTAAAACAGAATGTTGCTTAAGGTAAAAAAATACTCCTTCATTAACGCAAAGATCAGGGGGATGAAGAGTCATCTCTTTGGTGAGGATAAATACAGACAGCTTATGGGAACCACCCAGCTTGATGCATTTGTCAAGGCCTTGATGGAAACCGGCTACGGCGATGAGCTTTTGAAAATAGCATCAAATGAAGTAGAGATTACCGAGATCACCAAGGCTTTGGATAAAGATCTCATCGCTACTTACGAGACGATACTAAAGTTCTTTAGCTACAGAAATGAAAGCACTTTTATTGCTTATCTTGTTTCGAGGTTTGAGGTGGAAAACCTCAAGGTGATTATCAGGGGAAAGTTTAAGGGATTGAGCGCTGTTTTGATAAATGACTCCATAATTCCCACAAATGGACTTTCCAACATCGATTACGATAGATTAATAAACAGTAAAGATATTGAGGAATTTGTTTCCAGCCTGGGCAATACCCGGTACGGGAGTTTGTTAAAACAGGCTCTGCCGTTGTTTATAAAGGAGAAGAGAACAGCACTCCTTGAGCGTCCCTTGGAAGAGTCCTACTATTTAAGTATCTTTGAAGCCCTTGAAACTCTCACAAAAAACGACAATAGGATTATAAAGAGATACTTGGGAACTATTGTGGATTGTTTCAACATAATGGTGATATTGAGACACAGGATTTATTACAATGTGCCCACTAAGGTTGTACAGTCGATGATTATTCCCATGAAGTTTCGACTGACAATGAATAATGCCAAATCCTTATCCCACGCCACCGAAGAGAACTACAGAGAGTTATTTGAGAAAACATACTATGGGAAAAAAGTGGGGGAATATGTGGATCTCCCAGGGCTTGAGATGGAACTTAACTCCATCATGGCTGACGCCGCCCGAAAGGCGCTTTCGGGCTCCCCGTTTAACATTGGTACAATCATTGGGTTTCTTGCCCTAAAGGAACTTGAGGTGTCCAATTTGAAATGTATCGCCGAGGGTAAAAGACACAACCTTGCTGAAGGAGAGATAGCGGAAAGTCTGGTAATGTAAACATATTTGTTGTTTCTTTGAGTATCTGAAGGAAAGACTTATTTAACCTCAAAAGAGGTAAATTGATGTTTCGTCCCGTTCCAATGGTGAGGGCAACTATTCTTATTCTTGACAGGGACCTTGCCGCTGTAACCAATGAAATTGGTCGCCTTGGTGTAATGCATCTTGAGGAGGTGAGCGAGACGCCGGGCCTATCAGATATGGGCTGGACGCCGGGCGAAGAGTTGGAGATTGTTTCCAGATATCAATCTGCAAAGAAACAACTTGACGAAATAATCAAACAGACCGAAATCCCAGAGGACGCCCCAATAGTTTCAGATAAATTTGCTGTAGATCCACTAAATGATATTGATGCCCTTGAGGAAAAAACTGAAGGTTATTACAACCAGATAAAAGGCATTAGTGATGAAGTCCTCTCCTTAAGAGATAATCTTGCGTCCGAAGTGGATAACCTTGTCAAGGCAAAAAACTTGGTTGGCAGTTTTGATGTCGATATTGCAAAATTGCGATCCTTGAAGGTACTTCACCTGTCGCTGGGCTACTTTCCGCTAAAGACTTCCCGTAACATAGAAGAAAATATTACAACTCCATTCACAACTTATATCAACCTCGGTACCCGGGACAATCGGGAGCTGGCGGCGATCTTTTGCCTTGACGAAGATGCCGAAAAGCTTGAAGATGAAATAAAGAATGTAGGCTTTGAACCACTCCTTCTTCCAGAAGAGTGTAGCGGTTCTCCCAAAGAGGCGATTGAGGAGATTAAGGGCAGGATTGAGAACATCAAAGTCGAGATTGCCGAGAGAGAAAACAAGCTGAGGGGTTTTGGCTGGACCGAAAGGAGCGAGATATTAAGGACAAAGGAGCATCTCAATACTAATATCCATATCCTCAACGCTGTCAAATCCATGGGCATATCAGAAAGCACAGCCCTCATCACAGGCTGGGTTGCAGCAAACAGTGTAGATAATCTTGAGAAGATGTTGAAGAAGATTTTGGTGAATCCCTTTTACCTCACCACAATCAGGCCCGAAGAGTTAGAAGAGGTAAAATCGGGCATGGTCAAGGTGCCGGTGATATTCAAAACTCCGAAGATCCTAGCCCCTTTTAAAACCCTCGTTACCACATACGGCCCCCCAAATTACAACGAAGTTGAACCCTCCTCGATCATCGGCTTGGCGTTTATCCTATTGTTTGGCGTGATGTTTGGGGATATCGGTCACGGGTTGGCGCTTTTTCTTATCGGCATGGGGATAAAGAAAAAGATAAAGACTGCGAAGGATATTGGAGGGATTTTGACCATGGCCGGAATCTCATCAATGGTTTTTGGGGTACTCTTCGGGGAACTTTTCGGCTACCACATTCTGCACTTCGCTTTTGTGTTTAACCCCATGGATAACATCGACCTTATGATGAAATTGGCTGTAGCATTTGGAATATTGTTTATCAGCCTCGGCCTTATTTTGAATGTTATTAATTCCATTAAGAGAAGGGATTATGAGGAAGGTTTTTTGGAAAGCCACGGCCTTGTGGGAGCTCTCTTCTATTGGGGGGCAATATTTGTAATCTTGATTATGGTTACCAAGCCTGCGCAAATAAATATTCCAATGTGGGGTATTTATCTCATCTTGGGACTTCCCCTTTTGGTAATCTTTTTGAGAGAGCCGATATACCACCTGTTTGTAAACAAGAGACCCCTGATAAACAATCCTGGGGAATACTTTCTTAGCTCTTTGGTGGAGGTGCTGGATACTTGCACCGGTTTTCTCTCAAACACGGTCTCATTTATCCGAGTAGCGGCGTTTTCGTTGGCGCCCGTTGCGTTGATGGGAGCTGTTTTGTTGCTTGTGGAATTGTTGATGAAGAAAACCGGGATGGGGGTGGGCGGACACATGACTCACACGCCGGCATCCATATTGATGCTGATTGGAGGAAATATATTCGTGATTGCCCTTGAGGGCCTTGTTGTTTCAATCCAGTCGGTAAGGCTTATCTACTATGAGTTCTTCGGTAAATTTTATAAGGGAGAGGGGAAGATATTCTCTCCTTTTAAG
>JAUWME010000540.1 GCA_030613285.1 Candidatus Zymogenus sp.
AATCACTATGTTCTAATTTTCATATCCCACGACAGCCCCCGCTTTTCCGAGTGTTATTGATGCCAACTCCCCATATTTTTTCAAGTGGTTTAAGGCCCCCGAGAGGTCTCTTCGGCTCGTCAAGGCCACTACTTCCCTCAAACTCACCTTGATGAGGTCTATCCTTGGAAAAGCGTCCAGTATTGATTTCTTCGCCCCGAAGATGACGGTCCCGTTTTCCTCCCTCATCCTAACGAACCCCTGTAGGTCGACCGCTAAAAACGAAGACCTTTTCAGTTATATCTCAAGCAGGGACGGGCCGATTTCTCCGAGCACCGGTATCCCTACATCAACGGTAATGTCAACCGAGTTCGGCGGTATTGAGAACCCGGTGGAGGGGGCGATGATAGACCTTCCGTTTTCCTCCTCCTTTAGTTTGAAAACAGCACTTTTGGGAGTTATCTTTACCCTCGAGACGTCAATCCCGATGTTCTTTAAAGAATCAATCCATTCAGAAGGGAAGTCGTACCCTATATTAGATATCACCGACACTTTTGTTCTCGGAGCCAAAAAGACTCCGCAGCAGGAAGGTGGGCCCCCAAGGCGTCTCTCTCCTCCCTCCACATAATCAATGGTGAGATTACCAATTATAACGACAGTAGGCTTTCCATTAACCCTTTCCAGCATCCTGTTAATTACGATCACCTTAATACCGTGGAATTTTTGTTAAGATACGTGTGAGAGTTTTATATATGAGATTAAAGGGGGGTTAAATCAACGGCCTTTTCCATCGTTTCATCGCCGATTACTACATCTTCTATAGTTTCGGAAATGAACGCTTCAGTCATTTTATAGGCTTCTTCGTCGGTATACTGTTTTGGTGGGTGTTTCATAAAGTACGCCGAAGGTGAATACAAGACGCCGCCTTGTTTTCTGTCAAGGGCAAGCTTACAACATCTGATGGCGTCTATCACCACACCCGCGGAATTGGGGGAATCTTCCACGGAAAGCCTCAATTCGAGGTCTATTGGTATGTCTCCGAAAATTCTGCCCTCCATCCTTATGAAACAGATCTTATTGTCCTTCTGCCAAGCCACCCAATCGCTGGGACCGATGTGAATATTTTCAGGGTCTAACCTCACATTACATTGGGATTGAACGGCTTCTGTCTTGGACTCTTTTTTCGAGCCTAAGCGGTTTCTATCGAGCATGTTTAGGAAGTCCGTGTTTCCACCCGTATTGAGTTGATAGGTTCGTTCAAGCTTTACACCCCTATTTTTAAACAGATTGGTCAGTACCCTGTGTACTATGGTGGCCCCCATCTGAGATTTTATGTCGTCTCCGACAATGGGAATCCCCGCCTCGAAAAATCTTTTATTCCAAATGGGGTCGCTGGCTATGAAAACTGGAATATTGTTTATGAATCCAACTTTTGCGGCCAAGGCACATTCAACATAAAACTTGGTGGCATCTTTGGATCCCACCGGCAGATAGTTCAAAAGTATCTCCGTGCCTGATTCTTTAAGTATACCGACCACATCCTCCATATCCGGCTCTTTCTCGTCAGACGGAAGGAATCTATATTTCTCGTCGTAGTTTTTCATGTGGTCTGTGAAACCATCG
>JAUWME010000343.1 GCA_030613285.1 Candidatus Zymogenus sp.
GATATTAGGGCGATTTTTCCACTAACATCAACCCGTTCAAAATCCTCCGAAGTACCAGCCCCCACATCAACAATTGGGGCGGTAATCCCAAAAGCCTTCGTAAAGGCAGTGTAAACAATTGGCTCACAGGAAAAACTCCGAGACTCTCCCTTCGAGCCGTTGATTGTCAAGTACGCCTCGTTGTGAAACCAACCAAAGAAGGGAACATCCTCGATTGTAACTTTGGGAATTCCGAAACCCTTAAGAAGACCAAAGAGATATTCTTCAGCCTTCGCCCCTTCTGGGGTTCCGGGGCGTTTAAAGCCAAAGTTATAATGGTCTCTTGCCCATGAGAGCATTTCGTCAAGATCGCACTGAAAAGTCATGTTACCCCTTTTTAGAAAATTGTTGTCTACTTGCCATCCATTTCTTACAAGAAAGCTTTTTAAAAAGCTCTTTTAAAAATCCTCTTTCAAAAAACTCTTTTAAAAAAGCTCTTTCAAAAAAGATATATCCCCCGCGCCCTTTCGGATAACCACAGGTTTAGTTGAAATAAAAGAGATAACCGTAGACGGCTTACTCACTATTTTTCCCGAATTGAGAAACAGATCCACATCATCTTCAAACATCTCAACAATCTCGCTGGGGTTAGCAAGCGGAGGTTCTCCCGTCTTGTTTACACTCGTAGTGATAATCGGGGCGTTAAATTTCCGCGCAATCTCAAGAGCCAGTGGGTGGTCAGGAATCCGAACACCAAGACCAATCTGCTTTCCACCAATCCCATCAGGAAACTTCGTCTTTGTAGGAAAGACAAATGTGTAAGGGCCTGGAAGTCTTTCTAAGGCCGCCCGATGTTTACCCCTGACCCGTACAAGTTTTACAAGCTCCCCCACGTCTGAAAGCATCACCGAAAAGACAAGCCCAGTCGAACGACTCTTGATTTCCATCAACCGCGACACTGCTCCCTTGTCCCTGGCGTTGGCACCAAGTCCGTAAAGAGTATCTGTGGGATATATTAAAACCCCTCCCCTTTTTAGAACTTCTACCGCAAGAGAAACAGCACGATCCGCCCCTTTTTTTACATCAACTATCTCCATCAGTGGCAATTCCTTCTCCAAACAACAAAAAGTCTATTCTAATATTTTGTGGCCTCATTGTCAAAAAGATTTTAACAAAAATGTTTATTAGTATAGGTTTAAATTCGGCGCAAAAAAAGCATTGACGAGTGATCGATTCAGGTGGTATATTTACTAAGGGAGAAAGAAACATTCTTCAAATGACATTTACACCATCCCTCCTGTGAAAACTGGAGATTGGGCAATACCCCCCGCCAAAAGTAGACAGTACATATCTCAAGCTGAACAAAGAAGACCCGACTCCGAAAGGAGTATATCCATGTCCATGGAAAAAATCGATGTTTTGCATCAAAAGACATTCAACAAAAAGATAGGGACAAAGTTTCGTGTTGTGAAGATTACCTTATCTACTCCATTTAGTAAAGTTGTGTCTTTTTTAATCATCTCCTTAATCATTTTTTTTGCAACCTCGTGCACCCCAACCAAAAATATAGAAATCGAGGTTCTTTCTGTCGTTCCACTTCAAAAATACGAATCAATTGAGTATTCCAACTTTACGAAAGCGAGGGAGCAACTGGGTCTTACAAATATTCGTCACACATCATCCATGAGGGACAAAATTGCTTTCTTTTCTGCCGTAGACAACTTCATCTTCTCCATGGGTGAAATCTCCTTTTTGCTTTCAGAAGATGCCTCCCTGGGTTTTGATCCCAGCGATTTCAAAACAAAAGTTGTGGCAAAGACAGCCGCTCATTCTGTGATGGTGGTTACGGGGAGTTTTAGTCGCGCAGCGATAATTGAACGCCTAAGCGATTACAATTACCGCCAAGAGGATTACAACGGTTTCACCCTATACTCTCTTCCATTAACCAACGCGCTTATGAAGGGTGGACTCCCCCTCACCTTTTCAAACCTCACCTTTGTAAATGAGAGCACCATTGCTCACGCCCCCACTATCGGGCTTTTAAAAGATTACATCGACGGGCTTAAAACCGATACCCTTTCAAACGATGACGACATTTTGAAAATCGTAAACGAGGTTGGGGATGTAACCTCTTTTTACATCTCATCTGCTATAACAGCAACTGAACTCTACGGTAAAGATTCGCTGATGAAAAGAAGCCCTGAAGATTGGGGGATTTCCGATTACCGCCTCTCGCTATATACATATTTTGCCTTCGGTATCCGTCCGATGGAGAATGGAGAAGAACAGGATATAATTCTCGTCATCTATTATCCTAATGAAGAATCTGCCAAAAAGGATAAGAATCTCCTCAAGGAGGGCTTAACGAAGGGAAAGAGTCTTTCGGGACTAACGCCGCTTTCCGAGCTCTTTTCGGTGAGATCCATTTCGGCAAAGGGACATATTTTAAAGGCCCGCTTGAGGACAAAAAAGAGTTTTGACATCAAGCTCCTGATAAGCCTCCAAGACCTGCCGTTTCTTGTCTATTGACAGGGGTCTACCCATAAAAAGCACTTAAACCTCGGCTGTAAAGATGCATCTGCTGGCCACACACCAAGAAATACTTACAAATCTTGCCACGACCTCGAGAAAACCTTCCAGATCGGCTGAATCGAAAAGGCAATTAGTACAGCCCCCGACACATAAAATAGGAATTCGTATCCAAACCTGTCCATCGAAACCGAGAGGATAAACGGCCCGACTATTGCGCCTACAGAAAACCCGATACACATATAAGCCGCAACTTGAGGGTAATCACCTTTTTTTACATCATCGCCGGCAATGGCCATCCCCACAGGATAGATGGAACTTATGAGCCCACCAATAACAAAGGAAAGGAATATAATGATCTGTAAGGTGGAAAACATGGGAACGGCAAAAAAGCCAATCCCCGTCAAGAAGTACACTATGGTAAGATAACCCTTTTTACCGAACTTGTCGGCAAGAAAACAGAGGGGATATTGGAGGGATATTGCACCGAGCTCAAAGGAGGTAATGATGTATCCCATCGCCCGCGGGGGAAAATTTATATCTTGAAGGTAGAGGGGCATGAGGGCAATAATCCCCTCGAAGATAAATCCAAACATGACAGCGGCGCCCAGTGGCAATGCAATTGTTAAGGGTGAGAGGATGCTTTTTGATTTATCCTCATAAAGTTTTTCTGGTCTAAAGAAAAGTGCAAAAACGATGATTGACACAACGCAGACGACACCACCTGAGATGAAGGGGAGTTCAGTGCTCCTTTCAAACAACGTAAAACCAAAGATTGGGCCAAAGGCAGCGCCGGCAGCCATGGCCATTCCGTAAATCCCCATGTTTCTTGCACGACGATCAGGGTCGCTCATGGAGATAACAAAAGTCTCGGTGGCTACAAAAATGAATCCAAAACTGAAGCCGTTGATTATTCTGAACACAAAAAAGGCGGAAATATCTACTGCAATTCCTAATAGGGCGAGTGTAATTCCGGCAAAAAGAAGCCCCCAGGCGATAGTGCGTTTTCCGCCTATTCTCGTTATCGCCACCGGCGTCAGTGCTGAGGCAATAAGTGCCGCAAAGTTTG
>JAUWME010000466.1 GCA_030613285.1 Candidatus Zymogenus sp.
AACAATGTCGTTTATCGGGGGTCGGTCAATAATGGGCTTGGGTTTGGTAGGGGCAGGTCCCCGTGCCTGCCCACGTTTTATTTGGCGACCACAGGGGGTTGCCCCAACAATGTCGCTTATCGGGGGTTGGTCAATTATTGATGGAGGGGGTGTTAATAATTGATGGGGGGGATTACAAGTATGGAAACACCGATTTCTTGACCATCTCGAAGTTCTGAGCCACCTCGTTCTTTCCCACAACAATATCCATGTGTCCCGGCAGGAGATAATCAACATCAAGTTTAGAAATCTTCTCGATACTCTTCTTGAGGAGGGCGCTGTCCCCACCCGGAAAATCCGACCTCCCGACATTCATATTGAAAATCACATCGCCTGAAACAAGTACCTTCTTCTCCGGCCAGAGGAGACACAACGAGCCTGGGGAATGCCCCGGCGAGACAAAAGCCTCGAATGCAACGCCACCGATTTTCACAGTCCCGTCTCCGACAAACTGATCTATCCGATATTCTGGAGTCTTAAGCCCAAATGCTGGATAAAATGCTATCCCGACTTCGTCCATAAAATCCGTCTCTTCTTTGCTCATCACAATATTGACATTATCCATATCCAAGAAGATTTCCACTGCCTCAAAATGGTCAGGATGAGAATGAGTAAAAAATACATTTTCTATATCCTTCATCTCAATTCCATCCTTGGCCAGTTTCTTTTGGAGGATTGGGAAAAAACTTGTCAGCCCGGGATCAATTAGCATCTTTGCGTCACCGCCAAGGTAATAGCTGTTGCAATTGTTCTCTGCTGCATCCATCCACGGATAGGCAAAAAGATCGTCGGTAATTTTCATTGTCGGCTCCAGTAAGATTGAAATTTGATTTTCAGTAGTTTGTAATAATAGCAAAAGAGATGGGTAAAAGACAAGCTTTTTTTAAACTTTGCAGAAAAATATTGAAAATGGTTAAAAAAAAAGGGTTCGTCAAAGTTTTATCAATATATTTTCCAAAGGCTTTTTCAAAGAGATTTTCAAAGGGATGTTGATAAAAACCCGTGGAATGACAATATTAAAGCGCAACGATGCGAAGTGTTCTCTTAAAGATTAATCCTTTAAACTTGGAAAAGGCGTTAAAACATGAAAGCCGTCAGCAATAACATATCGGCATAAGCGCACTGTTGTCACTATTGGAACAACAATATCTGCGTGCACAAGTGGGACAACACAAACGTGGCAGTGGGTTATCCTATACGATATATTAGCGCCATTCCACCACCGCAGAGTTTCTGGGCGGCATCTTCAAAAACTTTCTCTTTGGATATCCCAGCGCCACGCACCCAAAAACTTGGTTGCCCTCAGGAATTTCCAATTCCTTCATAATCTCTGGAGAATGGGGGGCGGCCCCCACAAGGTAACCGATGATTGTGGCGCCCAGTCCCATGCTGTGGGCCATCATAACAATATTTGCCACGGCGTAGTGGCAATTTTCCGCTATGGAAGGATTTGTTGTCTCGCCATGAACGATGATGACAGCGGGCGCACCACGAAAGATGCGATCCTTCCCGGCTTTTGAAAACTCGTAGTTGAGATTTGCCCCGTGGATTAGTCCCCGTAGGTATTCCGGGAGGTTCTCCTTGTTCGCCTCCAGATTCTTTGCCATAACACCGAAAAACTCTGAAGTTATCTTTGAGAGCTTCTCGACTTTCTTTTTATCGCTAATTACTATAAACTCAACATTCTGCCAGTTATGGGCGGTGGGAGCCAATCTGCCGATATCGATAAGCTCCTCCAAAACATCTCTGGGAACACTCTTATCTTTGAATGCGCGACAGCTCCTGCGCGACCGCAAGAAATGGTAGAGACGTTCTTTATCAATCTCTATCTCTTTTTTGACATCAACAAAATCAGCGGTGTTAAGACCAGAATGGACAACGGCGTCTTCTGGACAGACTGCAATGCAGTGCCCACACAAGATACAATGTTCTTGATAACGGTTTTCAATCTCCTTAGACTCCATATAAAAAATATGGGCTGGACACACGTCCACGCAGGCTCCGCACTTTGTACACGCTTCTTTGTCCACCTTGATATCAAATGTTTCGTTGCCGCCCATCGCATTTCTCCTTACTATTTCTCAATATTTCAATCCTTATGGAAGAGGGCTTAATTATCAATATTTCTAAGCGGAATTACAGGACATCCGCTCCTCCACATAATATTTCATGTAGATTTCATCACAATACTGAGGATTATGTTTGCCGCCTCGTCCACCCTATCTGCACAGTTTGACAGGTGTCGATAAATCTCTCTCATCTTTAACATATATATCGGGTCGGTTCCGCAGAATAGCTCGGAGACTGCCTGACGATATGCCGCCTCCATAAAATTTTCGTATTTTTTTGCCTTGACGGCGTGATCATTTGCTATTTTTGGATATGCCTCGAGATGCTTCATAGATCTTACAAGCTCACTTCCAGCCCCAATCAATAT
>JAUWME010000204.1 GCA_030613285.1 Candidatus Zymogenus sp.
TTGTTTTTCTCCATCACAAGGTCGTAGAGGGGAAAGAACCTTTCGTCTGCGGGGTAGAACTCCTGTACCAGAAGCTGGAGCTTAAATCCCAGTACCTTAGGGTGTGCCAAGGTGTCCTTGGCAATTTTCATGGCATCGTCGTCCAAGGGGGAAAACGCCCCGAAGCAGTAGAGATTTTCAATCTCGTCCAGAGTCCGTTTGTTCCAGTTGTTGAGGTCTTTTGCCACACCTGCCCTGTGGGCGTAGTTGGAATAGACAATGGGGCCGACGTTTTTATCCCGAAGGTGGTTAACGCACTCACTGTAGTAGAGGTGGTAGATGACGTCCCATTGGTACTGTTTTGAAAAGTAGCTCCAGATGGCATCAAAGAGCCTGTCTGGGAAGAGGTGGACGTGAAAGTCGATGATTGTTTTTGGGAGTGCGGTCATGGGGTGTTGGCCTTTCTTTATGGTAATTTTTTTGAAGACCTTTAATTATATCGTTAAAGGCGGGTCGTTTCAAGTTTTAATTTTTTAGCAGGGGTACAATTTATTAGTAAAATTACATAGCAACCCCAATCCCCCCCAGAACCCCCAGCCATTCCAAACTTAATTGCAGAACAGCACCCGATTGCCACGCTCCGTTTACTAAATTATTGGTAGCTCCTAAATGATGGTTTTTTGAAATTGCTTTTATGCAAGCATCTGTACTACACATAAAAAAACGGAGGGCAACCACCCCCCGCTTTTGATTAATTAATTTCAAATCCCAACAACTCCCAGCAACCCTAATCCTACACCCCCCTGCCGCTCCCTAAAATACCCAGCAACCCCTCAGGGGTTATGCGCCCCCCATCCCCTTTATCAATTCCCTTGCGATGATGAGCTTTTGAATCTGCGTCGTACCGGCGCCGAACTCGATCCCCTTCATGTCCCGGTACATTCTCTCAATGGGAAACTCGCTGATAAACCCGTACCCTCCCAAAATCTGCGTCGCCTTATCCACCACCCGCATCCCCACCTGGGAGCCAAACAGCTTTGCATAAGACGCCTCAAGGCGTACCCTTTTCCCCTGATCGGCCAAGGTCGCAGCCCAGTACGAAAGGAGCCTTGCGGCCTGAATCTCTGTTGCCATATCGGCCAACATTTCCTGTATCATCTGAAAGTTGATGATCGCGGTGCCAAACTGGACGCGCTCGGAGGCATACTTCAATGCGATGTCAAAGGCGCCCTGGGAAACACCGATGGGCGTTATCGAGTAGACTATCCTCTCCCTGTCAAGGCCGTTCATTAGGACTTTTATCCCCTCGTTTACGTTGCCCAGAACGTTTTCTGCCGGTACCTCCATATCCTCAAAGATAAGCTCGCCTGTTGGGGAACCACGAACCCCCATCTTTTTTAAGGTCTTTCCCGTGGAATAGCCGGGAAAATCCTTCTCGACAATAAATGCGGTTATCCCCTTGGGCCCGGCATCGGGGTCGGTCTTTGCATAAACCACGGAGACGTCGCAGAGCGGCCCGTTGGTGATAAACATCTTTGTGCCGTTGAGGATATATTTGTCGCCCTTTTTGACTGCTTTTGTGCGGAGCGACAGGGCGTCTGACCCCGACTCCGGCTCTGTGATGGCAATGGCGCCGATCTTCTTGCCGGCAATCATATCCGGGAGATATTTCTCTCTCTGCTTATCGTTGCCGTTTCTAAAGAGGGTCTCGGTGCACAAGATGGCGTGAGAACCAAAAGTATTCGCCGTGGATGCGCATCCTCGGCTCAGCTCTTCCATAACCAGAACAACAGACAAAAGGTCAGCCCCAATTCCCCCGTGCTCTTCCGGGATTGAAATCCCAAAGAGGCCCAGTTCGGCCATTGCCTTAAAATTCTCCACGGGGAACTTCCCGTCCTCATCAATCTCCGGCGCCCTGGGGATGACTTCTTTATCCACAAACTTCGAGACCGTATCTTTAAGCATCTTCTGTTCTGAGGTTAACTCAAATTCCATTACTCGACTCCTTGGAACAAATAGTTGTAATAGTTATAGCTGCTCCCTATTTTTTTCTGCCAACGAGAACCTTTGGCGTAAAGATGAGACAATCTTCATCCCGCTGATTTTTTATCTTCGCCTCGTAAGCGATAGTCCCCGTGTTTTCATCTTTCTCTTTCATCTCGGCTACCGTGGCCTCGCACCTGATGGTGTCCCCAATCTTTATTGGGCCGGTGAAACGAATCTTGTCTATTCCATAAAAGGCGATAAACTTCTTCGGCGTAAAGACATAGGGTCCCAGTCGAAACACAAGGGCAGACCCAACCGCCAGACCGAGCATCCCGTGGGCAATCCTTTCTCCAAACATAGTTTTTTTGGCATACTCAACGTTGGTGTGTATCGGGTGCCAGTCTCCGGTGATTCCTGCAAAATTGACGATATCCGCTTCGGTTATCGTCCTTCCGGGACTAACAAGGGTTTCCCCAACCTCATAGTCCTCAAAAAAAACCTTTTCCATTTTTTTCTCCCTGTCTCAAATTGAACATTAAACTTCGCCACAACTAACATACGGTGATGGCGGGTTTTAAACCCGCCATCACCTTTTTCAACACTATTGACCTTTTCTCTATTTTCGCAACACTTTTTTATCGAGTTTTCCCACAGGCGTTAACGGCAGCTCGTCCCTAAACTCAATAACCTTCGGAACTTCGTAGGCCGACAGTTTTTCCTTGGCGAATTTAGTGATGTCATCCTTTAGCGCCTTTTCATCTCCCCCATAATCGTATCCCGGCTTAATCTGGATAAAGGCCTTTACAATTTCGGAGCCTGGCCTGTCGGGGTTTTCAAGTCCGATGGTAGCAATCAAATCTATGGCGGGATGTTCGCTCATAACGTCCTCGACCTTAACTGAAAACACCTTAAAACCGCCGACAATGATCATATCCTTTGTCCTGTCAACAATGCGAAGGTAGCCCTCCTTGTCCTGAATGGCAACGTCGCCGGTGTGCATATATCCTTTTTTGTCGATGGAATTTTTCGTCTCTTCAGGCTTGTTGAAATATCCCATCATAACCTGCGGCCCCTTGACGCAAATCTCTCCCGGCTCTCCCAATTTAACTTCCTTTCCCGTGGCCGGATCTAAAAGCTTGATGTCTGTGTTTAAAAGGGGAAGACCGATGGAGCCGAGCTTCTTAGTTCCCTGCGCTGGGTTCATCGTGGTCAAGGGCGCTGTCTCTGACATGCCATAGGCCTCAATGAGTTTCCCCTTGCCAACGACTTCCTCAAGTTTCTTCTGGGACTCCTCTGGAAAGGGCGCTGCGGCGGTTATACACGCCTCAAGATTCGAATGATCGAGATCTTTGAATTTTGGATCCGCAATGAGTATCTGAAACAGAGAGGGTACATTGACGAGGGCGGAGGGTTTATACTTTGCAATCTCGTTACAGATATGCTCTGTGTCTCGAGGATTTGGGATTAACACTTGGGTCCATCCGAGGTAGATGCAGTTTTTGTTGAAAAAGAGACCAGCGATGTGAAAGAACGGAAATCCCGAAAGGGCCAATCCCTTTCCATGTTCCCATTTAAGCCACTCTTGTACAATCAAGAGGTCTGCCACAACGTTTCTGTGGCTCAACATTGCCCCCTTGGGCGGCCCTGTGGTTCCCCCAGTGTACTGAATGTATGCAACATCGTCCGGGCTTATTTTGACCTTTGGGGCTTCATCCGAATATTTATTGGTCTTAATTACATCCTCGATTTTCATCACCGTCTTACCCTCAAGGGGAGTTACCTTCCCTGACGGAATCTTCTTTAGGAGTTTTCCCAAAAAGCTCTTTATCGAGGGCAAGAATCCCCCCACGCTTGCCGCCACAACAACCTTGAGATCAGGAAGGTTTTCAGCAATCCCCACAACTCTTCCTGCAAAAATAGCGTCAAGCGTTACCAAACATTTTGCCTTGGAATCTTTAAGCTGGTACTGCATCCCATCCGCCATAAGCAGCGGCGACACTCCGGAGACAATACATCCGGCCTTTAGGGTGCCCAGCCACGCAATGACATATTCTGGGATGTTGGGGAGGTTTATCCCGACAACGTCCCCCTTCTTCACGCCATTTTCGATTAACATGTTGGCAAAACGATTTGCGTAGCGGTCAATTTCTGCGAACTTGATTTCGACGCCCATAAATGCCAGGGCAATCTTATCCGGGAACTTTTCAAACGTCGGCTTAATCGCATCGACGTAACTTATCTCCCACAACTTTGGGTCCAAATCCTTCAGACCCTTGTCCCACGACTTTTTCCAAAAATGTTCTTTTGCCATTTTAAATCACTCCTTTAAAAGATTACTATAAACAGTTAAAGCGGTTGATCTATCGCTACTTAAAAAATATCGTCAAAACGGGTTTAATTAGTGGGGCTTGTAGTTGATATTTTACTCAACTGTGCCATTTTGTCAATGATATAATTCATTTCTGCAAAAAGTACAACTAAAAAAAAGGTGCTCGTTGGATAACGGTTTTACCGATCACCACCAAACACCCTTTTTGAGAGAGTTAATAATATAAGTGTAAGTTTCTGACAACTTCGGTACAGTTAAAGTACCTGTTTAGTCAATCAATACAAAATGTTTGATATCCATCATAGACCCTACACGCTTTTCCTCAACCTCCGCCCTCACCCTTGCCCCGCCCTTTACCTTTTCAGGATCAGCGCGGGCGAGAAAGTGCGGCAATAATGAATCTGCGCCGTCAAGTTTGATGAATGCGTACCCGTACGGAACCGGCTGTTGAATGCCAGTGCTTGGGTCTATAAACCCAAATTGGATGATGGCACAAACATCAATTGTCCCCTCCAATGCTACGGGAACAAACTCATCCATGCCGACGTAGCTCCTTCCGCAGACCTTTCTTGGCGGAACATAAACCCGTTCACACTTCGGGCATTTGATTCCAATGAATTTTTTGTTGTCTCTTATCTCAGCCAAAAACTTCGAGCCGTATTTTCCCACACTCCAGTTAAAAGGCGGAAAGGCCTCCCCTGACGATATAGTGAGAAGCTCCTGTCCTTCACTCTTCTGAGTCATTTTGATCCCC
>JAUWME010000300.1 GCA_030613285.1 Candidatus Zymogenus sp.
TAGCTCCTTTTCTGTGAGCAACTGTCGATGGTCAATTGGCGGAGGGAGTAGGATTTGAACCCACGGAACTTTCGTTCAACGGTTTTCAAGACCGCCGCCTTAAGCCACTCGGCCATCCCTCCTCGTATATATTTCGTGTCCAGATTTAATCTCACCCTTAATTACCGACCCATCCCTCCCCATATTTACCAACCCCCCAATCATCGCCAGCCCCCCCAATTACCAACCCCTTTTTCATCCTCCCCATAAGTTCCGACCCCCATGTTTGCCAACCCCTCCCAATCGCCACTCATTAATTACCGACAACCCCCGATGATTTGTTTTAGTCCGTTCATGTAGGGCCGCAGGGCCTCTGGCACCTCTATTGTCCCATCGGACTTTTGGTAGTTTTCAAAGATGGCGATCAATGTTCTGCCTACTGCCAAACCGGAACCGTTTAGGGTGTGCACAAGTGATGTCCCCTTTTTACCTTTTTCTCTGAACCTGATATTTGCCCTTCTCGCTTGGAAGTCTTCGCAATTGCTGCAGGAGGATATTTCCCTGAATGTGTTTTGCCCCGGCAGCCATACTTCGATATCATAGGTTTTTGCCGCTGCAAAGCCGATGTCGCCTGTGGAGAGATTTACCACTCGATAATGGATATTGAGTCTTTTTAGTATTTCCTCTGCATTAAGCAGGAGTTTCTCCAGTTCGTCGTAGGAATTTTCGGGTTTTGTAAACTTTACTAACTCGACTTTGCTAAATTGGTGTTGCCGTATCAACCCTCTGGTATCCTTGCCATACGAGCCCGCCTCTTTTCTAAAACAGGGGGTGTACGCTGTCATGTATATTGGCAAGTCCTCCTCTTCGACAATTTCGTCCCGAAAAATATTTGTTAGTGGAACCTCTGCTGTTGGGATTAACCAGTAGTCTGTATCTTCGATCTTAAAGAGGTCATCAGCAAACTTTGGGAGTTGACCTGTGCCGGTCATCGTTTTTGAGTTGACCATAAAGGGTGGCAGCATCTCGGTGTAGCCGTGCTCTCTTGTGTGGATATCGAGCATGAAGCTTATTAGCGCCCTTTCGAGATACGCCGCGTGTCCACTCAACATGGAAAATCTCGACCCGGCAAGTTTTACCCCTCCGGCAAAATCAATAATCCCCAGTTTTTCCCCTATATCCGCATGATCGAGGGGTTCAAAATCGAACTGTGGGGGCGTTCCCCACTTTCTTACTTCGACGTTGTCTTCTTCGGAAGTTCCAGCGGGCACCGATTCATGGGGGATATTGGGAATGAGGCTGAGTATCTTTTTCAAATCCTCGTCGATATAATTTAGCTCATCGTCCAGTTCTTTTATCTCGTTTGAGACTCCCTTCATTTTCTGGATAAGCTCAGCTGCATCCCCCTGCCCCTTCTTTTCTTTATCCTTTTTAATCGTTGCTATTTCATTTGAAACCACGTTTCTTTCATGTTTCAAAACCTCTACTCTCTGGAGCACTCCCCTTCTTTTTTTATCAAGCTCTACAAATCCTGCGGTATCAATCCCCTCCCCCCGAAGGGAAAGCCTCTCGACTACAAAATCAATATTTTCTCTGAGGTACTTTGAATCAAGCAATTATTTACACACAAATTTTTTGAAATTTCTAACAAGACACCAGAACAACTTTAGATATTACCATTAGATTATCAAATAGTCAAATATATTTTCCAAAATTGTGGCTTCAATATGAAAATGTCACACTTTTTGCGAGTTTTTTAAATAGTTTTATTAAGTATGATATTTACTTTACTTGTATCGTGTATCGCACCTAATTTTTTGAAAACTGATTTAGCATTAAACAACTTCTTTTGTCAAGTATTCTCTTCGGATTTCATTTGATCTTTTTAGGTTCAATTATATTTTTAACTATCTAAAAACCTTCCTATACTCCTCCCAAATAACCGAGGGATTTTAAGTCCATTGCAACAGGTATAATAGAGCTGTGGAGTTTTTAGGCTTTTCAATATTATCAAATAGTTAGGCAAAATTTGACTATACGATAATATGCCAATCGTTTTTAAGAAAAATTGGGATCACTTGTGGCGCCAAATTACAAATCTCTACAAATTGACTTTTTTGTCTTGGTAAAGAGGTTACATTTTGATATAATTATTTAGCACAAATAAATTCAAGACAGTTAGCACCATGTAAATTATGTGCAATTTAAATAAAACCAAAAAAGCAAAACAGAGAAGAAGAAAAAACGATTTACTTTTGATTTGTCATCTTCAACCATCGCTTATCTTTTTTTTTGTCTTGCGATGGGTTACTTAAAATCTTTTATACATTAGGAAAAGAATGAGAAAATCAAACAATAGTCCATCACTGGGAATTGACGTTGGCAACCTTTACATAAAAATAGTAAGCCTAAGTAAAAATAGTGATGTCGAAAAATCGGCGTTCATCCCGCACATGGGGCGCCCAATCCGTGTACTCAAGGGCGCAATTAAGGATTTTCTGAGCGGAAGGAACATCCAAACGGGGATTACAGGGACACTTTCCGAAGCCATCGCCGAACAACTTGGCATAGAGCCCATTGACCTTGTTCGGGCTGCAATTGAGGCCGTCAGGGGAAAGTTCCCCGATGTTACCAATATCATCGACGTTGGAGGAGGGAGCGTAACCCTTATCCGATTAAACGAGAAGGGTGAATTTGAGGGTATGACGCAAAACTCCCTTTGCGCTGCTGGGACTGGCTCTTTTCTTGATGAGCAGGCGGTTCGACTTGATATATCCTACGACGAGCTTAATTCGCTTTCGAGGGTTTCTGACCCTCCACAGATTGCCACCCGTTGCGCTGTCTTTGCAAAATCAGACCTTATCCACCACCAGCAGGCGGGACGTACACGTTCAGAATGTTGGTCGGGTCTGTGCAAGGGGATGGTGGGGACACTTCTCTCCACCCTCCTTAAGGGGAGACCCCTTTCTGGAAAGACTGTAATTGTCGGCGGAGTTTCGTTGAACGAGGAGATAATGTTTCGCTTAAAGGGTTTTTATGGAGATGATGTCCTGACCTTTCCAGAAGCACACTTTGCAGGGGCCATCGGCGCTGGGCTTCTTTCTGAAGATATAATTTCAACAGATCGTTTCTTTAAACTTCAAGATACAGATTCCAATACGAACGGAGAATCCCTCGCTACCCGTCCACCATTGAATCTTAAAATCTCAGACTACCCCTCCTGGGAGGTCGAGGAGAGTTATACTGATGAAATGTCAAACGAAGTGCGCGTCACATCCATCCCTAAGGGGCCTATTGTCTCTTGCCTGATGGGGATTGACATTGGCAGCACCAGCACAAAGCTCCTCATCACAGACACAAGCGGCAATGTTATCTGTGATATCTACCGCATGACGATGGGTGATCCCATCGGGGCTGTCACAAATTTGTTTTCTGCCCTCCTTGATCTTGCAAAGGCGTGGGGAGTTGAAATTGACGTAAAGGGTTGCGTGACGACGGGGTCCGGCAGGAAGATGATTGGTCTTCTTGTCGGGGCAGACAAAATTATAAATGAAATAAGCTGTCACATTAAAGGGGCCATGAATGTCGATCCAACGATCGAAACTATCTTTGAGATTGGCGGCCAGGACTCAAAATATATGCGGACTCAAAACGGGAAGATCAAGGATGCCGCCATGAACTACGTCTGCGCTGCGGGCACAGGCTCCTTTGTGGAAGAGGCCGGCAGAAAACTTGGGTTTGATGTTTCTGATATTGGCGATGCGGTAAAGGGAATTGCCCCGCCACACACGTCAGATCGTTGCACTGTTTTTATGGATCAGGATGTAAGGAGGCTTCTTCGATCTGGATATTCTAAGGAGGAAGCCCTGGCTGCGGTGTTGTACTCGGTTGTGCAAAACTATCTTAACAAGGTTGTGGCAAGACGTCACTATTCAAAAGAGAAGATTTTCTTTCAGGGAGCTACCGCAAGAAATTCGGGACTTGTGGCGGCCTTCGAGAACCTTTTGGGAGTCAAGATGGTGGTCTCTCCCTATGCCCACGTTATGGGCGCGTGGGGAGCCGCCCTTATAGCTAAGGACATGATGGAAGATGAG
>JAUWME010000145.1 GCA_030613285.1 Candidatus Zymogenus sp.
AGATTTTTTTGTACTATAGCACAAATTCCTTTTTTTTCAAGGGATATGTTGTGTAAATCTTGGTTTTTTTGTTTGCAGGGATAGTTAAATAAGCGTAATGCATGAGAAGAATAAAGACAAATGGAGAAAAGCTTTTAATTAGTACTCATGGTTAAGAGAGCAATACAGGAAAATTGGCTTTAGCGAAGATGAAGACAACGCTCATTGGTGGGTGTCTGAATGCAGAAGAAAAAGTACAACTTTCTTTAGAAAAGTAGGTTTTCATATTTATAAGGGATTTGGATATGGTGTCAAGTCATAATTTATGATTAGCAAAATAGTTAGCAAATTACCAGACAAAAATGAAGGAAGTAAAGGTATTTTTTATTAGATTCACCCCCACCCTACTTCAGGGGGTTTTCAATAAAGCCCCACTTGAGGCCGTCGATTGTTGCCGCCGCAAGGCCCTCAAAAAACGGCCCGGCGCTTTTGAACTGCGGCGCAATCACATACTCCCCCTTCTTGTTAATATAACCATATTTCTCAACAACCTTCACCAACGCCAGCCCCTCCCTAAACACATCAACATTGTTATAGCTATTCTCAATCTTGAGTTTCCCCTTCTTGTCAATAAACCCCCACTTTTTCACCCCGCCCTCACTGATCATAACCGGGCAAAGCCCCTCGGAAAAGTTTTTGACCTCTTTATATGTTGGCTCCACAATAAAGTTTCCCACATCATCAATAAACCCCCACTTCTTTCCCACCCGAACCGCAGCAAAACCATCTGAAAACTCCCTCGCCTCGTCGTACTTCGGTGTGATGAGCATCATCCCCTTTTTGTTAATATACCCCCACTTCTTGTTGTCCGGGGTTACGGCCGCAAACCCTTCTGAAAAATCGCTGGCGTTATAATATTTAGGCATCACATCAACGTTGCCACTTTTATCGATGTACCCCCATTTTCCCTTAGAGGCTGCCCGGGCAAGACCTTCATGAAAATCTCTCGTCCCCTGAATGAGGGGTTCAATCGCGTACTTTCCAGTTTTGTCAACAAAGCCGTACTTTCCGTCAACCTTCACATTGGCCAAACCTTCACTGAAAGGCCAGGCGGCGTCGAATTTCGGCTCGATGACAATCTTCCCGGTCTTGTCGATGTAGCCCCGCTTTTTATCCACAATAATCATCGCCAACCCATCTGAAAACTTCCCGGCACCATCAAATGTCGGCTTGATGACAACCTTTCCTGTCGTGTCAATAAAACCCTTTTTGTTGCGAATCTTTATCCTCGCCATCCCTTCAGAAAAGTCATCAACGGCACTGTACTTCGGCTCGATGGCAAACTTCGGCTCCACCGGGTATTTTCCCGAACACGATGCTGCAAAAACCATGAAAATAGAAATTAGACAGAGGGCAATTAAACGATTTATCCTTTTCATTGATAACTCCAAAAATAGGCAGTATGCAAAATATGGTGTCAGGATAGCACAAAATCGTGGTCTGGTCAAGGTGGTTGTCTCTTATCAATCACCCGATTTTTTTATGTTGGCAGCAACTTTGACTAATGACTTGACTTTGACACAATACTTCTTTACTATTATCTTTCTTGAACTATAGAGGATGAAGGAAACATTGATGGATACAAATTACTATATTGACCTTGAAAATCGTTTTGGTGCGACAAACTACAAGCCCCTTGACGTGGTGCTTACCAAGGGTGAGGGAATTTGGGTTTGGGACGTTAATGGAAAAAAGTACATGGACTGCCTCTCCGCATATTCGGCGGTGAACCAAGGACACTGCCACCCAAAGATATTAAAAGCCATGATTGAGCAGGCAGAAAAGTTGACCCTGACATCCAGGGCTTTTCGGAATGACCAGCTGGGACTTTTGTACGAAGAGCTATGCAGGCTTACCAATTCGCACATGGTGCTTCCCATGAACAGCGGTGCCGAGGCGGTGGAGACAGCCATCAAGGCGGTAAGAAAGTGGGGATATAAGATCAAAGGTGTTCCGGAGGATAAGGCAGAAGTGATTGTGTGTGAGGATAACTTCCATGGGCGGACAATTACGATTGTCGGATTCTCCACGGAAAGCGCATATCGAGATGGCTTTGGCCCATTCACGCCGGGGTTTAAGGTAGTCCCATTTGGTGATGCCGATGCCTTTGAGTCCGCAGTTGGGCCAAACACGGTGGCCTTTTTGGTGGAACCAATCCAGGGCGAGGCAGGGGTGATAATCCCCCCTGCTGGGTACCTCAAGGATGTGAGAAAAATCTGCGACGACAACAACATAGTACTGATTACAGATGAGATTCAAACGGGTCTGGGCCGTACAGGTAAGCTCTTGGCCGAGGAGCACGATGGAATCGAGGCTGATGTGACCCTGATTGGCAAAGCCCTGTCGGGGGGATTTTACCCCATCTCGGCGATACTGTCCAACGAGGATGTGCTGGGTGTTTTTATGCCGGGAGAGCACGGCAGCACCTTTGGCGGGAACCCTTTGGCGTCAGCCGTTGCTCTCATGGCCCTTAAGGTTTTGATTGATGAGGAGATGATTGAAAACTCTGCGGTTCTGGGAGAATATTTCAAGGAGGGACTTAAGGATATGGATAGTCCCCACGTGAAGGAAGTTCGGGGATTGGGGCTTTTTATTGGCATTGAGCTTTATCCCAAAGCTGGAGGGGCCAGACGTTTTACAGAAGCCTTGATGGCAGATGGGATACTGGCCAAGGAAACCCATGACAATGTTATTCGTTTTGCTCCGCCGTTGATTATTAAAAAGGATGAGGTTGACTGGGCGCTGGAGCGGATTGGCGGAGTGCTGGCCGGCGGGTAGGTGGGGATGAACTGTTTTATTATTTGTCATTCCCTTGGAATGCGGGAATCCAGTAAATATTGTTCTAAGTTCCCAATCAAGTTGGGAATGACAGAATAATGGATTCCTTTATCAAGCGGGCAATGGAAGAATAGAAAGGGCGGTTTAATTTATCGAGTAATATAGTTTTATGTTAAAAGCAGTATAAAGTAAATATAATAGCAAGAGGCTATAAAAATGAAAAAAGCAACTAATAATCCAATAGCAGGAAATCTAAAGCGGAGAGACTTTCTTAACCTTGCTGCAAAGACCACCGTCTCGGCAGCGGCATTATCAACTATATCAACACTCACGTTTCGACCAAGCATCGTAAATGCCAAAGAAAGAGCACCAAAAAACTACCAGATACTAAAAAGAACCATCACCCAACCGGTGGATCATAATAATCCCAGAGGAAAGACCTTCAATCAACAGGTAGATATCCTAATTCCAGATAACGCCCCCAAGGACGCACCGGTGTTTTTTATCCTCGGAAACGAGCACGATGTACAGTATTCGGAGCTTTTTGACTACCACGAAAAATATGGCGCAAGGGACGATGTCATCTTTGTCCATGCCGAACACCGCGGCTACGGCGAAAGCCTCACAGACGACGACCAGTCCATCCCTTCCTACGTAACGATTGATAGCGCCCTCGCCGATTATCACGAGGTTGTGAAAACTCTAAAGAGCGAATTTCCCGGCCCCTGGATGGCAGCGGGCTACAGCTATGGCGGGGGATTATCCATTAACTTCGCCGCAAAATATCCAGAAGATATTTCGGTGGTGCTCTCTTCCAGCGGGGTGGTAGACTGGCCCTTTGTGATGGATTGCTACGACAGGCAGGTTAGGCTAAACCTTGGCGAAGATATCTACGGGAAAATTGCGAACCACGTCAAAAGCTTGGAGCCAACGGAACTCTTTGACAAAAACTGGATAGAGCGGGAATTTCTCATCGCATTTGTAACGGGCATGACCCAATACGACGAATACGAGAACTACGTCAAACCCTTCGGTATGTTGTCCAAACTCCCCACCGGATCGTTTCTCAAAGTGCTCCACCTTTTGGATAAAGCCATAGCCAACGGTGCTGCATTAAACTACGCTCTTTCAAATGCGAAACACGACTTGAATCTGAAAGAAGCATATGCCGGGAAATACAACTGGCGCGTCTGGCGTTATCAGCAAGCCATTGAGACAGGAGTCTTTTGGGTCTCCAGCGAAAACGGGGGAATCTACACCCGAACTGCCGACGACTTCGTCGAAGAATGCAGGGCCATATTTGGAGAAGACCCCCCCACAGCAACGAACCCAACGTGGTCGCCCCGGGAGATGGTCTCAGGTCTCAAGGTCCCCTTGGTTTACGTCTGTGGCGGAAGAGACCCTTGGAAGGGACTCTGCCTCGAAGAAGATTATGACATCAAAAATGGAAAATACTTCTATTTTCCCGAACTAAAACACTGCCCGGATAGGAGAGACCGGAAACTTGGGAAGATGGTTATGGACGAGATGCTGAAGTTTGCCACCAAGGGGAAATTAGTGTAAATCTGTGAGAATTTACCAAAATCTCAATCCACGTCAAACAAACTCCTTTGAGCAAGGATTTTTACAAAGTACCACTCTTGCCATTTGGTAAAATACGAGTTTTACCCGACCAAATATCCAGACATATCCCAAGGGGGGTAGTACCTTCCTTTTTCCAGCCGTTGTGCTTTTTTCCATTGATTTTTTAACTATATATGGTAAAAAATGGTAATAGTTTTTATTTTTTTATGAGGTGAATTATGGAAGGTAATTATCTTGAAATTGCAAACAGCCCAGGGATGTGGATAGCGTGTAGTTTCATTATCGTGGTTGTGCTTGTGCAGGTAATCAGACTCATAATGATCTCCTTTAAGGCTGGGGAGGCGATTGGTCTTTCAAGGGCGCAGATGCTGAAAGCTGTACGTTCAGGCTTCACTACAGCTGTGGTCCCGGCCATCGCGATTTTGTTGGGGCTTGCCATTTTGATACCCCGGCTTGGTGTGCCGTTTCCGTGGATGCGGCTCTCGGTATTAGGTTCGGTTACCTACGAGCTTATTGCCGCAGGTGAAGCGGCAAAGGCAATGGGGCTTGAAGGGATTACAGGCGCATTTAATGAGCAAATCTTTACAAACGTGGTGTGGACAATGTCTCTTGGTGTGCTTTTCGGCCTCCTCGTTGTAGCGCTATTTACACCAAGGATCAAATGGCTGAAGGAAAAAGTGGCGGGAGATGATGAAGGATGGATGAAGGTGATGACGGCGGCGGCATTCTTTGGCGCTGTGGGTTATATGGTCGCAGAGCCCGCCGTAAAAGGGGGATCGTCACTGATAGCTCTCCTTGCCGGTTTTTTTGCTATGATTGTTCTTGGTATAGTTATTACGGCTGGGAAACAGAATTGGCTGAAAGAATGGGCGCTGGCCCTTGCGATTATCGGTGGTATGGCCGCCGCGGGTTTTGCGTTCCACCTTTTTGGGATAGGAGGGATTGAAAATGTCGGTAAATAAAGAACAGATATTTCAGGAAAAGTTCGTAGTTCCGGTTCACCGTACAGGAAGAACCACAATGTTTATGGCCATTGTGTGCCTGTTTCTGCCGGGGCTTTATCTCTATATTGTTCACGGACTGGCCCCGACTATTGGACCCTTAATTGGTGGACTGGTTGTTGTTTGGTCTTTCATGATAATAATGGGACTGTTGGAGCCGATAGTTTATTATCCAATACTCGGTCTTGGCGGGACGTATATGTCGTTTCTTGTGGGTAATGTATTGAACCTCAGGGTCCCCGTTTCTGCCACCGCCCAGCAAGTTGTTGGGACAGAAGAAGGCACACCAGAGGCGGAAATCGTATCCACCCTCGGCATTGCCGGCTCCCTTATTGCCAGCGAAATTGTGATGATTGGGGGATTGGTTCTGTTACTTAATATCCCCTATCTTAAGGAGATACAGGGTTCCGGCGGGGCAGTAGAAGTTGCATTGGATCAAGTCCTTCCGGCCCTCTTTGGGGCGTTGGGCGGGATATTCCTGTTCAAGGTGCCGAAGCTGGGAATTGTGCCCTTGGGACTTGGCTTTCTCATCGCATTTATTGGTCTCAAGTTAGGAAAAACTATCCCCTCATCGATTGTAATCCCGCCCTTGGTAATCATCTCGGTTGTTACGGCAAGGATTATGTACAAAAGGGGCTGGGTCAAGGGCGAAGGGATGATGTAATAGTGATGTAGAAGTGATGTAAAAGGGAGGTTGACATCGATATGGATTACAAAGACGCATTTGTTGAAGTTGAGAAGAATGAGGACTATATCGTCGATCTTTTGCAGAAGATTGTGGCGGTGGACACCTCTGTCCCCCCAGGGGAGAATTACGTAGAGCTGATTGAAATCGTTGAGCCGGAGTTTGAAAAAATCGGCTTTGAGAACGAAAGGGTAATAATGCCAGATGACGTGGTCGCCCAGATTCCGTGGGAGATATCAGGCCCCAGGGTAAACCTTGTGTCTTCAATGAAAGATGGAGGCAAACCCAAAGCCT
>JAUWME010000061.1 GCA_030613285.1 Candidatus Zymogenus sp.
TCATGCGCCTTGTTCCGTCTCCGCCCGGAAAGATAATTTCCGGCAAGGTACTTTTTAAGGGGAGAGACCTCCTTGCAATCGATGAGAGTGAAATGCGCAAAATCAGGGGCGATGGCATTTCGATGGTCTTTCAGGAACCGATGACCTCTTTAAATCCTGTTTATACCATCGGTGAGCAAATTTCCGAAGTCTTTCGATATCATCGGGATATGTCGAGGGGGGAGATAAAGGAAAAGAGTATCGACATTTTAAGACAGGTGGAGATTCCATCTCCAGAGCGCAGATACAACGATTATCCCCATCAGCTTTCCGGTGGGATGCGACAAAGGGTGATGATCGCCATGGCCCTTGCGTTGTCGCCAAGCCTGATAATTGCAGATGAACCGACCACCGCCCTTGACGTTACAATTCAGGCATCAATCCTTGAGCTTATCAACAAGATAAAAGAAGAGATGAAGATGTCGGTGATTCTGATAACACATGATCTTGGTATTGTGGCCGAAGTTGCGGAGCGCGTCTCTGTGATGTATGCCGGTGTCATCATTGAGGAATCGAATGTGGAGGAAATATTCAAACATCCCTTGCACCCATACACCCGGGCGCTCCTAAAATCGCTTCCATCTCGAAACATGGGAAGTGACAGGCTCTTTACAATCCCTGGTAATGTCCCAAAGCTGTCTGACCTTCCAACTGGGTGCAGGTTTCACCCACGGTGCGAGCACGTCATGGAGAGGTGCTTAGTAGACGAGCCGGAGATGACCGGCGAGTATCCATCCCCCAGGGTTAGCTGTTGGCTGCATAATTAGTGTCCTTTTAAAAGGTGTGCAGCAATTTGGCGTGATATTTAGTGTGACAATATTGTGTAATTATGGAAAAACTACTTGAATTAAACTCGATAAAGAAGTATTACCCCGTCGTCCAAGGTTTTGTGAAGAAGAAGAATATTTTTCTAAAAGCCGTCGATGGCGTTACATTTTCGATTTTTAGGGGAGAGACCCTGGGACTTGTGGGGGAAAGCGGTTGCGGCAAGAGTACATTGGGGAGAGTTATTCTAAGGCTTGAAAAACCCACGTCCGGCACCGTCCTCTTTGATGGAAAGGATATGGCGGGGCTGTCTTCAAAGGAGCTTAAGAAACTACGTTTGAAACTTCAGATCATCTTTCAAGACCCTTACGCATCATTGAACCCAAGAAAAAACGTGGCTTCCATCATCGGAGAGGGGATGCTCATCCACGGACTTGCAACTCGTTCTGATTTGAGAAAAAAGGTAAATATGTACCTTGAGCTTGTGGGCTTGGATAAAGAGCATCTGGATAGATATCCCCACGAGTTCTCTGGTGGTCAGCGTCAGAGGATAGGAATTGCCAGAGCGCTTGCCCTGGGGCCAGAGTTAATTGTTGCAGACGAACCCGTATCATCCCTTGATGTCTCCATCCAATCGCAGATTCTCAACCTTATGATGGATTTAAAAGACAATTTCAACCTCACCTATCTCTTTATCTCCCACGACCTTTCTGTGGTCAAATACATCTGCGACAGGGTGTGTGTTATGTACCTTGGGAAGATTGTGGAACTTTCTCAAAAAGAGGTGATGTACGATAATCCCCTGCACCCCTACACGGCGGCTTTGTTCTCTGCTGTTCCCACTGTGGATGTGGACAAACGGGGTTTAAAGAGAAAACGGATAATTTTGTCTGGGGATATCCCCAGCCCGGTCTTTCCCCCCAGTGGGTGCAACTTTCATACCCGCTGCCCTGAGGTAAGGGAGTTATGCAAAAATGAAGACCCCCCCCTTGAGGAGAAGGGAGGGGGTAGGCTCTGCGCGTGTCACTTCCGATAAATTTATTCTAAAAGCTATTCCTCGAAGTTATTCCAAAAGTAATACCTCAAAGTAATATCTATGAGATGCCTTGAAGCATTATCTCAACGGCCACATAAGCTCTAAATGACTCTTTAGTGGCGACAACCGCCAATAGATTAATAGACTGCCTACTGCACCATTAAAAATAGTGTGTGTCAGGCATTACTAACAACGAAATTAGACGTGATCGTTCAGCCACTCGATAATGTCTTTGAACACTTCATCCCTGTTTGTCTCGTTTAACATCTCGTGTCTGGCGTCGGGGTAAAGCTTCAGCTTAAGGTCTTTCAATCCCGCTTTTTCATACAGCTTATGAACTGCCCTGATACCTTTACCATTTTTTCCCACGGGGTCTTTCTCTCCAGAGAAGATAAACATTGGAAGGTCTTTGGGCGTCTTTGCGATGTTCTTTTTGTCATGGATTACATTTATGCCATCGATGAGATCGACAAAAAACGATGTGGTAAAAACTCCCCCGCAGTAAGGATCGTCAACGTATTTATCGACCTCTGCATCGTCTCTGCTCAACCAGTCATAATCGGTGCGGAATGGTTTGAATGGTTTGTTGAATTCGCCAAATGAAAGTTTTGTTAAGAGCTCACTTCTAAATTTCTCACCCTTTTTCCTTTTTTCTCTTTTGGCAATAATGAGTCCAATCTTCCCCAAAAGCCCCGGATCAGCGCTTGTGCCGGAGATGATAACCCCATCGATATCTTTGCCGTAAAGGAAGATATAGTTCCTACTGAGCATCGAACCCATGCTGTGCCCGAAGAGGAAGAACGGTACGCCGGGATTTTCTTTTTTTATTATTCCGGTTAGCTGGTGCATATCTTCTACGACCAGTCTCCAGCCGTTTTCTTTTGCAAAAAACCCCACATTTTCAAGATTACCTGCCGTCATTTTATGACCACGATGGTCGCTTGCGTACACGGCATAACCTTCTTTGACAAGCTCCTTTGCAAAACGTTCATACCTTGCGGCGTGCTCCGCCATTCCGTGGGCGATCTGAACCGCCGCTTTTGGTTTACCTTTTTCTGGCAACCACCGATAGACAAAGACATTTGTTCCATCATCTGTTTTGTAGGTAAAAGTATCAGATTTCATAAGACCCCCTAAAAATGATTTTTCAATACTATCTTAATGTAATATTGGCTATTGACTTTTTACTTCTTAATGTCCCAACTAAATGAAACAACTCCCAAATTTATTTTAAAGCCGAAAGTGCTTTCGAATTTATTAACATTTTCCACAATATTAATTCCTTCTGGGAGTACTTCTGTTATTTTAAAACTTCCTTGGTCAGATGTTAGCCCGTAAATTAATCTCAAATTAAAAAGATATTTCACAGCATTATTTATTCTTATGCTATCCCACCCAGATATTTCCTTAAACATATCTCTGTCAAGGGCTTCCCCTTTTTGGTATTTGTCATAGCATAACTTTAATAATTCACCTGCATCTTTTTGTATCCCCATACTTTAACCACCTGAAAGAAATACCGTTATACAAATTATAACCACAAATATTTCTTTTTAAAAATAAAGCTAATTAAAATAATGACTGGCACATTGGCTTTGATATTGCTAAGCTACGACAGCCTCGGTTTTAGCCATTTATCAATGTCTTTAAAAACAACCTGTCTGTCCACCTCGTTTAGTATCTCATTATAAAATCCATCGTAGATAATGAGCTTTTTATCTTGAGATCCCAATTTTTCATAAAACTCCACGCTGCCATCAGGGTCGGAAATTTCGTCACTTCCAGCGTGCAAAATCAGGAACGGCACTTCTACTTTTTCCGCCTTTTCCATCGCAATTTCCATTGCATTCATCATTTCTGTAAAAAAACGAGAAGTAATCTTGTTGTGAACCATCTCATCTTCCATATATTTTTTGACCACATCTTTATCGTGGCTGAGGTAAACGGGGTCTATCACGTTTTTCATAGAAAATTTTGGCCATAGATTAGACAGTTTTTCACCAATAAATTTCCTAAATTTTGGTACTCCCTTTTTCAACTTTAGTGCCGTGGAAGTGACTATCACGCCATCAACCACATCGGCGTGCTCCTCAACAAACCTGATACCGATTAGTCCCCCCATGCTGTGGCCGAGAATGAAATATTTTTTATCCTCCTCTCGTTTTTTCACGATATTTATGAAAGTCCACAAATCATTTATGTAGTCATCCATATTGTCAATGTGTCCCCGCTTACCTTCAGATTTTCCATTGCCACGATGATCGAAACCGTAAAATGCAAATCCTTTATCAATAAGATGCTCGATAGTGTAAATATATCTCCCGCTGTGCTCTCCCCTGTCGTGAATATAGATTATTACGCCTTTATATTTTTTTGGTTTGAAGAATTGAAAATGCATTTTAAGCCCACCTGCCCCCTCAAAACTTCCGCTATCATGAATATATTGAGACATATATGTTACCTCCAAAAGATACTATTCAATTATTTTTCTGATTGAATTACTAACTTTACTTCCCCAAATAGATTCTTGTTATCCCCATTGACCACAACACACCAACACCATCTTTGTCCACAACTATGAAACATTCCCAGCAACCTTGAATATTACCGACCCCCCCCTCCAAACATTACCAACAACCCCCAGCAACATTACCGATAGCCCCTTTAACATTACCAACAGCCCCTTTACATTCCCATCTCTATTGGATTGGGAATAAATGTTAAGATGAAGATGAGAAACGACAATGCCCCGACGATTTGTCTTTTTCTGTCCAATGGAATGTGCCCATCTGTAACAGGGGGGTGATCAACTCCGATTAGGAGGAGAAGTATCGCCCAGATCAACCATCCGGGATAGAACACTATTCCCATAAATATTAGAACTATTAGGAACGCCCTGGACACAAGCCTTTGTCGTCTTCCAAAGGTTGCATATGCGATATGCCCGCCGTCAAGTTGCCCAATGGGCATCAAGTTAAGTGCCGTTACAAGCAAGCCGACCCACCCGGCAAAAGCGATGGGATGGAGCAAAATGTCGTAACCCTCTGGGGTTTGGCCCAAAACCAACTTTGAGAGAAACGAGAAGAGTATTGAATCCCCGAAGATTAGATACGCTCCATTTAATTCGGCTCCTGTAACAGTAACAAATTTTGATTTTGACAACCCCAAGATTACAATGGGAATTGCAACCACGATACCTGCAATGGGTCCCGCGGCCCCGATATCAAGAATTACGTTCTTTTTGGCGATGGGCGACCGCATCTTTATTACCGCCCCAAGGGTTCCAAAGAGCGTTGGTGCGGGAATAAAATATGGCAGGGAAACATCCACCTTGTTTATTCTCGCTGTGATGTAGTGTCCCATCTCGTGCGCCAGAAGGATTGACAGGATCGACAATGAAAAGGGCGCTCCCATCAGAAGCTTCATCGGATCCTGCAGCATTTCTTCTGCACCTACATAAAAGCTGGCCCCGGCAAAGAGAGTTGTAAAAACCGTCAGAACAAAAAGGATGATGTTGAGTTTGTATCTCCTCCCACCCTTCCGCCTATAAATTTTATTGCCAAGTCTCAACTTACTATGAGAATCAAATCCATTCCCTTCATCAATTGGGAGCCTCTCTCGGTTTATGTTATCTGTCAAAATAGATGCTCTTTCCTGTTGCCGACATCGGTATCCCCATAATGTAATCCCAGTCCAAAAGCCCCATGTCTCGAACAACGGTTCCAACCCTGTACATAATCCTGTTGTCCACGTTTAAGATTGATGCGGTCTTTACTGCCGAACCCAGTGCTATTCCCATATCGAGGAGTCTGAATGCACAATGTGGGCCGACGAATTCAGGACCGCTCCTTGTCTTCAACTCCGCGCAAGTATCAAATCCGCACGCCCCGCAGTTTATCCCCAGGGGCGTAGCGTTTTTGATACCGATTAGAAGCACTACGGGGGAATTCCTTATGTTTTTGGCATCTCTGTCAAAATTCCCTTTTCCCGTCTTTTCGCCGAATTTTTCCATCGCGTCGGCAAGGTCTTTGATTTCAGTGCCAACGAGGAGCTTCATCAGAATAAAGTCTTCCCCCCGGGATTTTGGGGCGGTCCTTGCCGCAAGCGCCATAAGGTCCGCCGCAGTCTTTAGTGCATCATTTTCCATTCAACTTTTAACCTTTTAAATATTTATCCTTATTTTTTACCTTTTAAAAAAGGCTCAAAAAGGTCAATGGGTACTGGAAAAAGCGTTGTAGAATTGTTTTCTGTGGCAACCTCCGACAGTGTCTGTAGATATCTCAACTGTATAGCAACCGGGTATTCGCCCATGATTTTAGCCGCTTCGGCCAGCTTCTCCGAGGCCTGGAGCTCACCCTCGGCGTTTATGACTTTGGCCCTTCTGATACGCTCTGCTTCAGCCTGACGCGCAATTGCCCGTTGCATATCCTGCGGGAGGTCGATGTGTTTTACTTCCACGTGGGAAACCTTTACTCCCCACGGATCTGTCTGTTTATCGAGGATATCCTGAAGCTGACCGTTTATCCTCTCGCGCTCGGAAAGCATCTCGTCCAGCTCGGCTTCACCCAAAACACTCCTTAGGGTAGTCTGAGCAAGCTGGGATGTGGCGTACACATAGTTCTCCACTTCGATTATCGCCTTGTTGGGATCCATAACCTTAAAATAGATGACGGCGTTTACTTTTACAGAAACGTTGTCTTTTGTAATAACGTCCTGCGAAGGGACGTCCATGGTTATAGTCCTCAGAGATACTTTGACCATTTTGTCGATTACTGGAAACAGCACAATAAGTCCAGGGCCTTTTGTATCGATTATCCGTCCGAGCCTAAAGATTACTCCCCTCTCATATTCGTTGAGAACCTTTATCATGGAAAATAGAACAGCCACAACAAGTCCAATGATCACCAATACAGGAAAATATTCTCCCATTTAAAACCTCCGTTAAATTATTTTTTTGAAACTTAAAGAGCATTATACGCTTGTACTTTCACTTCGTCAATGAATTTGTCGACATCTGTGGCTTTCCTGCAAAAATATCGCATTCGATACAATTTTGAACTACATTTTCGGTAGTCTCAAACTGTAACATTCAGTTTTTCAAGCTGATAAAGGAAAACGTGTCTTTGCATATTTAAAAAACGGGCTGCCTTGGATTTGTTACCATTGGCTTTTTTTAGGGCTTCAACCAGCATCTCCCGCGCTGCTCCATCCAAAACTTCCTGAAAATTGATGTTACCGTTTGTGGTAACTTGAGAAAACCGTGAGGAGCTTTCATCCCGGCTTGTGCTGGGAAGGGCCAGATGTCTTGGATAAATCTTCTCTTTGTCAGCAACAATTATGGCTCTCTCAATAACATTTTTCAACTCCCTGATATTCCCCGGCCATGAATATTCCATAAGCCTCTTCATAGCTGATTCTGAAAATCCTTTCACCTTCTTCTTTAGACTTTTGGAATACTCATTAAGGAGAGCCGTGGCAAAGACCTCAACTTCTTCCCTCCTTTCTCTCAATGGTGGGATATTCAAATAGAGTACTTTCAACCTAAAAAAGAGATCATCCCTAAACTCACCCCTCTCCATAGCATCAATCAGGTTTTTGTTTGTAGCCGCTATCACCCTGACATCCATTGTGATATCAGTATTGCCCCCTACCCTCTTGAAAGTCATGGTATCAAGAAATCTGAGAAGCTTTGCCTGAAGTATCGGGGTCAGCTCACCGATTTCGTCCAAAAAGACCGTACCCCCACGAGAGAGTTCAATCTGTCCTTTTTTCGTTGTACGGGCATCGGTAAATGCCCCCGGCTCATACCCAAAAAGCTCCGACTCCATCAGGTTTTCTGGGATGGCCGCACAGTTTATCTCCACAAAAGGGCCGTCTCTTCTTTTGGATCGAAAATGAATAAACCGTGCAAGGTACTCCTTTCCCGTTCCAGACTCCCCTTCAATCAAAACGGTGGAGCGATCTGATTTGGCGGCAGAGAGCGCAAGGCTGTATATCTCCTTCATCTTGTCGGAATTGCTTATGATGTAATTAAACTTGTACTGTCTTCTGTCCACCTCCCTGAGGTTTTCAATGTCTCTGAGAAGCATTAAATGTTTCAAGTTTTTTTCAACCGAGATCAAGAGCTTTTCGTTGGAGATTGGTTTCATAAGGTAGTCAGATGCCCCAAGCTTCATGGCAGAAATGGCAGATTCAACAGTTCCAAAACCTGTAAGGACAATTACTTGAATAACATCAAGTCCCTCGTTTATCTCCTCTAAAATTTGGAGACCCGAAGTGTCGGGGAGCTGTAAATCTAAAATGACAAGATCCGGCTTTACCTCCCTTAGCTTTGCCTTTCCCTCCTCTCCGTTGAGTGCCGTAAATATCTTATATCCGGCATCAGACAATATATCCTGAAGCAGTTCGTTCAGAATTTCATTATCGTCTATTATGAGTATTTTGGCGTTCATATACTTGGTCAAATAGTAAAATTATTCTTATTATAATGCAATACTTCTATTTTTTCAAGATTATTGTCAAAAATGTTGCTCTAAAGCCATAATTATTGTGTCTGACAAAATAGTATCATATATTCAACTGCCTCAATGTATAAATTATCGATTCCACCGATTATCGTGGATTTGAGTGAAAGAAAATAGATTGAAACATTAAAGGCGTGCAGCAAAACCAAACCCCCTCCCATACTTGGGAGGGGGTAAAAACAACAACTAAAGTGATTAGATTATATCCAGCCCAACACCCCGCCAAAGACAATAAGCATCAATGCATTCAGGCAGAAAAGCCCACCGATGAACATCTTTTGGGTCTTCGGCTTCCAGTCGTAGCACAAAAACGCCCCATAGAAAAATGGGATGTAGACCAAAATGAAAACCGGGAACGCCCCCCACCACGGATACACCCAGTGGAACGCCGGCGTCCAAGCCAGAAAAATCTCTATCACGGAAATAAGCGCTGCGTTGACCATCGCAAAGAAGAGCCTATTTGGGATAAAGAGGATTTTCACCTTCGGGTCTTCCGGCAATATCTTTGAAAAAACAAGCCCTGTTACAGAAAAGGCCAGGCTTATCTCGATGCAGACGCCAATCAAGATGAGAAACGATGTCCCCGATGGAACAAGCCAGAGGGCGTGCTCAGAAAAGTGGTGCACCAGAGAATTCATGATCTCGAAAAACCAGTGAATCATGTA
>JAUWME010000215.1 GCA_030613285.1 Candidatus Zymogenus sp.
AGTGGGGTTAATGATGAATATTTGCTTGTTTGCAAAGACGGCCCCGTTTTTAACGTGGAAGAACTCTCGTGGGATAGAATTACATAATCGGTGTTTATATGATTGATCTATATTTTTAAATGATTGGTGTCAAATTCAGTAATCCGGTATTTTCCTCATCGGGAACATCTGGGTACGGCCTGGAGCTTTCGCCCTATATAGCCCTTGGCGACATCGGCGCAATTGTTACAAAGGGGATTTCGGCAAAACCGAAGCAGGGAACCCCCCAACCGCGGATAGTAGAAACGGCCTCTGGGATGTTAAATTCCATCGGACTTCAGAACATAGGCGCAAGAAAACTCATAGATAATGTGCTGCCTAAACTTGAAGATACAGATACAAAGGTGATTGTAAATGTCTTTGGAGATAACCTTGATGGATACATTGAGGTGGGTAGAATGTTTCTGAATGAAGATCGTGTGGATGCCCTGGAGGTCAACCTTTCCTGTCCCAACGTAAAGGAGGGTGGAATCGCCTTCGGGAGAGACCCCGAATTGGCAGCTGAGGTAATTTCTGCTGTTATTGATGCCTCAAAAAAGCCGGTGATTGCAAAGCTGACGCCTAACATTACAGATATTTCCCCCATTGCAAAAGCAGTGGAGAAGGCGGGAGCGTCTGCCATCTCGGTTATAAACTGCCTGGTTGGAATGGCCATTGACGTAGAAAACAGAAGACCCTATTTCAAAAACATTACGGCGGGACTATCGGGGCCGGCCATAAAGCCCGTGGCATTAAGGGTTGTCTGGGAAACGGCAAAGGCTGTCGACATCCCTGTTCTCGGCATTGGTGGAATTTCAACGGGAAGAGACGCTCTGGAGTTCATCATGGCAGGAGCAACAGCAGTGCAGGTTGGAATCGCAAATCTAATAAATCCGGGAACTATTTCCGATGTAGTTGAAGAGATAAGTGATTTTTGTACTGAAAACAAGATATCTGATTTGAAAGAAATACGTGGAATTATTTAGTGAGAAAGATTTTATGAAAAATTCAGATACGTACATTCATCCATCGGCGGTGTTGTTGGGTGATGTAAAAATTGGTAAGAACTCCAGCGTCTGGCCCGGTGCCTCAATCCGCGCGGATTTTAACTCCATAACCATCGGTGAATACTCAAGCATTCAGGACAATTGTGTGATTCACGCCACCCCATTTTTCCCCACCGAAGTGGGAGATTACGTAACGATAGGTCATTCAGCGGTTCTCCACGCCTGCAAAATTGGCAGTAATGTACTTGTGGGAATGAATGCAACGGTCTTGGATGGAGCCATTGTGGGAGACAATTCTGTCATTGCGGCGGGATCCGTTGTTTTACCATCAACTGTCGTCCCTGAGGGATCACTCGTTATTGGCGTGCCCGGAAAAATCAAGGAGGGAAAAGCCGTCGACCCAAATCTTATACGGAAGGGCGCCCTTGTCTATTTTGAGTTATCGAGACGACACCTTAATGGCATTGAAACATTTCCACCGGATGAAGTTTTTGAGGTGATGAAGAAATATGACGAAATATGAATAAAAAAGGTGATTGATTAAAATCATTGATGGTGGGAAGGGAAAAAATACAAATCATGCTGAATGGGTTTGAGGATAATGAAGATGGGACATCTCGAACAAAAATAGTTGACAAATTAGGTTAAGTACTATATAGTAAATATATTGATTTAGGAGCTATTTAGGAGCAGTCGATGAAAAAGAAGATTGTTTTACATTTCTCAAAAGCTATTTGGGACAAGCCCATTATCTATAGATTAATCAAGAAGTTTGATTTGGTTGTGAACATCCAAAAGGCCAACGTACTTCCTAAACAAGAGAGCTTTATGGTGCTGGAGTTGGATGGGGACAATGGCGTAATAACAAAGGGGCTTGATTTTCTAATTGAGTGCGGTGTCAGAATTGATCCTATTGAACAGAGAATAAAAAGGGACGAAGATCGTTGTACTCACTGCGGTGCGTGCACAGCAATTTGTCCAACGGGATCGCTTTACATAAAAGATCGGTCGACGATGGAGGTAGTTTTCGATTCCCAGCTTTGTAGTGGTTGTGAGCTTTGCGTTCCTGTCTGCCCACCCCATGCGATGGAAATACACATCTATTAAAAGATAATTGGAAGATTATGAGATTAACGACGAGAGGACAATATGCCGTTAGGGCACTGGTAATGCTTATGCTACTGGGTGATGATGGGCCAGTTACTCTAAAAGAGATCTCAAATGCCGAAGATATCTCTCTAAACTATTTGGAGCAGCTGTTTTCAAAGATGAGGAAGGGGAACATCGTAAACAGCATTAAGGGGCCGGGTGGTGGATATGTTCTTGCAAAAGACGCAAAAGACATCATGGTCGGGGAAATTATCGAAGTTGTAGAGGAGACAATTAGTCCAGTGGCTTGCGTGGATGAAGGTATGGAAACAAAATCTTGTGCAAGATCTGAAAAGTGTACCACACAATGGCTTTGGGCAGAGTTGGGATTAAAAATAAAGGAATATCTGAATTCCGTTACAATTTATGACCTTTATCAAAAGGCAAGAGAAAGTGGAGTGACAGGAGATGTTCTAAATGAACAAGAAGATTTACTTAGATTATAACGCAAGTGGGCCGGTGCTGCCCGAAGCTGTGGATGCGATGCTTCCATATCTTACGGAAGATTACGGGAACCCTTCGAGCATTCACTCCATGGGAGAGGTTGCCAAAGTTGCTGTTGAAAATGCCAGAGAAAAGGTTTCGACGCTCATCGGCGCCACGCCAGATGAGGTTATTTTTACCAGCGGTGGGTCGGAAAGCGACAATTTTGCAATAAAAGGATTTATCCAGTCCTATAATGAAAAAAGGATTCACGTAATTACATCGACTGTGGAGCACAGTGCTGTTCTTGAGACAGCCAATTTTCTCGAAGCAAGTGGTGTTGAGGTTACATTTCTAAAGGTGGATAGATATGGGCAGATCGATATTGATAGCTTGGAAAAGTCAATTGACGAAAACACTAAACTTATCACCCTTATGTACGCCAACAACGAAACCGGAACAATTTTTGATATTAAATCTATAGGAAAGCTTGCAAGAGATAGAGGCATTGCATTTCATACCGATGCGGTGCAGGCCGTTGGGAAAATCCCCATAGATGTAAATCGGGATAACATCGATATGCTTTCAATGTCTGGCCACAAGATGGGCGCCCCGAAGGGAGTTGGAGCACTTTACATTAAGGGTGGTTTGAACCCAAAACCTACTCCCCAAATCTACGGCGGTCATCACGAATTTGATATGAGGGCAGGCACGATTAATGTGCCATCTGTTGTTGCCCTGGGAAAGGCGGCGTCGATTGCAAAAGACAAACTAATTGAGAAAGGTGAGCGGGTTCGACGATTGCGGGATAGACTGGAAGCTGGAATAAAAGAGAGGGTTGACCACATTCAAATAAACGGTGATATCAAAAATCGCCTTCCAAACACACTTAACGTAAGCTTTGGGTACGTAGAGGGAGAGTCGCTTATGGTTGATCTGGACCTTGCCGGAATTTTCGTCTCATCAGGTTCGGCCTGCGCTTCAGAAGATATTTCTCTCTCACACGTTCTGGAAGCAATGGATGTTGACCCGATTATTGGACAAGGTGCCTTAAGGTTCAGCCTTGGAGACAGCAACACCGAAGATGACATAGATTATGTAATTGAAACAATCCCACAGATTGTCAAAAGGTTGAGGAAACTGTCCCCCCTGTACAAAAAACAATGAAATTTGCCAGATTTGAAGCGGGTTATGTTGAAAGATTGTGATTGAAAGTGGTGGTCAGTGTGGGGGTAGCTGCAAATGTTCGTTTAATTATCAGGTTGTCAAGTATTCAGATTTTTAAATATCCAGCTTACTATTAGATTATAAATCACAATAATATTTCAATATTATCTTTTACTCAAATCAACCCAACCAATTAAATTTAAGCTGTTTAGGGTGTAGTGAACAACACAAAAATAATGAAAGACATATATAAAACCATCGTCGCCATGAGCGGAGGGGTCGATTCATCGGTGGCAGCAGCCATCCTAAAGAGGGAAGGGCACGATCTATTAGGTGTCACATTCGATTTTTTTGAAGATGCTGGTGGGGCCAAGACAAATCTGGCCATCGATTATGCAAAGAGGGTTTCTGATACGTTGGGAATTCCCCACAAAACCGTTAAAATCCACGAGGCATTTAACAAAAAGGTGGTCTCGTACTTCTTGGAGGAATATCTCAAAGGGAGAACCCCCATTCCCTGCAGCGTCTGCAACAAGCTCATCAAGTTCAATCAGCTTATGACATTGGCTGAAATCGAGGACTGCCAATCTTTTGCCACCGGCCATTACGCAAGAATTGCTGAAAGCGACGGGAAATATCTTTTGAAAAAAGGTGCAGACTCCAAAAGAGACCAGACTTTTTTTCTCTCACGGTTGGGACAAGATGAGTTGAAAAGGGCAATCTTCCCATTGGGTGAGCTTAAAAAAAATAAGGTTAAAGAGATTGCACTGGATTTGAAACTCCCGACTATCAGAGAGGAGAGCAGAGAAATTTGCTTTATCCCCGAAAAAGACAATAGCGTTAAAAGCAGTTACCGCAACTTTATCGAGAGAATCGCAGCAGAAAACCGCACGAACCTTGACGGCAGTGGCGAGATTGTTGACACATCAGGAAACGTGTTGGGAGAGCACACAGGGTATTTCAACTTCACCATTGGCCAGAGGAAAGGGATTGGAATCCCCTCAAGCGAACCTTACTACGTCATCAGCATTGATGCTGAAGAAAAAAGGGTTGTGGTGGGAGGCAGGGAG
>JAUWME010000030.1 GCA_030613285.1 Candidatus Zymogenus sp.
GAAACGGGGAGATAATCCAGCACATTCGGGCGGGAGAGATTTTGCGCCACCCTTTCACCCATCTCCTTTTCGACGTGAATCACCTCTGTTACACCGAGGCGCATTAATATTTTTCCGTGGTCTTCGTTTATCGCCTTTGCCCAAATCTCCTTTATCCCCATCTCTTTTAGGTGAAGCGTAACCAATACAGAGGCATCCATCTTTTGTCCCAAGCTCACCACAGCAACATCAATGTTTTCAATCCCCGCTGCATTCAAATCATTTACTGATGTTGCATCGCCTATTATGGCCATGCTGGATAAATCGCGGATAGACTGGACAACAGCTTCATCAGTATCCATCGCTATCACTTCTTGCCCCAGTTCATACAGCGTTTTTGCAACATTAAAACCAAATTTTCCAAGCCCGATCACCAAAAAACTTCTCATAGTTTAATCCCCATCCTTATCCAACAATTATATCTTCTTTGGCAAATTTTATTGACGCCTTGGACCGACGCTTTTGCAGGGCCAAAAGAAATGTCAACGGCCCCAGCCTCCCAATGAACATCGTGAAGGCCAACAACATCTTGTTAATAGTGTTTAACTCGCCTGTTATTCCCATGGAAAGCCCCACAGTCCCAAAGGCCGAGACAACCTCAAAAATGGAGGACACAAAATAGTCTCGATCCGTCAAAACGTCCCCACCCCCGATGCTCTCTGAAATCAGCATCAAAAGGGAGACGATAATTATCAGCGCTACAGATGACGCCAATATCGCCTGGGCGTTAGAAACGGTCTCCTGTGGAATAGTCCTTTTAAAAACCGTGACATCCTCCTTCGCCCGAAATCGAGAAATAATTAAGGCCCAAAGTACAGCCAGCGTGCTGGTTTTGACGCCGCCGCCGGTGGAGGCCGGTGAGGCGCCAATAAACATGAGGATGATAATCATAAACAGTGTGGGATTTGCCAACGATTTTATGCCAATGGTATTAAACCCCGCTGTCCTTACCGTAACCGACATGAAGAGAGAATCGATGATCCTTTGGCCCAGGCTTGCATCAGCGATGGAATTTACACTCTCAAATAAAAATATCAGTATCCCACCACCAAATATCAAAACTCCCGACACCAATAAAACCATTTTTGAATGGAGTGTAATTTTCCGCTCCCCCTTTGTCCTCACATACTGCATAACATCATCGATTACAAAAAAACCCACACCTCCCAATACGATTAGAAACATAAGGGGAATAATCGCCAAAGGCTCATGTCTCATGCCGACAAAACTGTCTGGAAAAAGGGAGAACCCCGCATTGCAAAAACCGGAGATGGAATGAAAAACGGAAAAGTAGACAGCTTTCAGGACATCACCACCGGTTAGTGTAAACATCGGGTAGAGCATAAACAAAGCGCCTAAAATTTCCACTGTAACCGTAAATATGAAGATGGTTCTAAACACCCCCCACATTTCCCAGCTGGACTGAGGTGTCATCATCGATGAAAACATGGATTTTTGCCCAATGCTCACCCTTCCCATAAAGACAACGGTAAAAAGGACTGAGAAAAAGACAATCCCTATCCCCCCAAGCTGCATCATAATAAGAATTGAAATTTGGCCGAAAATTGTAAAATCACCGGATGTATCAAGGACAGTAAGCCCCGTTACACAAACAGCGCTGGTGGCCGTAAAGAGAGCATCAATAAGGGAAATATTCCCCTCTACAGTCGACTGGGGAAGTAACAACACAAAGGCGCCAATGAGGATTGCCAACACAAATCCCGAAAGCATAAACCTTGCGGGGTCGGTTTTATAGTAGATAATCATCTATTCGACGGTTACACTCTTGGCAAGGTTTCTTGGTTGATCAACGTCCGTTCCTTTGAGATCAGCAACGTGGTACGCCAGAAGCTGCAGGGGAACAACAAGTACAATGGGCGTAATGAGAGGATCGGTTTCTGGAATGAAGATAATATCGTCAATCTCGTACTCTTCCTTTATCACCTCTTCATCCCCTGTGTTGGCAACAGCGATTACTATCCCATTTCTCGCCTTGACCTCCTTAATATTTCCAAGCACCTTCTCATAGGTTCTGTTTTTTGTAACTACTGCAACAACCGGCATCTCCTCATCTATAAGCGCGATTGGCCCATGCTTCATCTCGCCTGCGGGATAACCCTCCGCATGGATGTAGGATATCTCCTTTAGCTTCAGCGCCCCCTCAAGAGCAATGGGATAGTTTATCCCCCGCCCCAGATACAAAAAATCGCTGGCGTGCATATATTTTCTGGCAATTGCCCTAATATCATCACTTTGAGACAAGACCTTGTCCACATATCCGGGAACCTTGACAAACTCCAGAATCATCTTTTGTATTTCATCTGCATTTAGTTTTCCCATTATCTGGGCAAAGTAGAGTGTAAGTAAATATAGAGATGTAAGCTGTGTTGTAAAAGCCTTTGTGGATGCAACGCCAATCTCAGGGCCAGCATGTGTATAGATTACACCATCTGCCACCCTTGCAGCGCTCGACTCCACAACGTTACAAATCGTAATTACCCATGCCCCCTTTCCCTTACCTTCTTTCACAGCTGCCAGAGTATCTGTCGTCTCCCCCGATTGCGTAATGGCAATGATGAGGGTCTTGGAATCAACGATAGGATCCCGATATCTAAACTCACTTCCCAGCTCCACGTCCACAGGAATACGCAAAACCGATTCCATCATGAACTTACCCACCAGCCCTGCGTGCCACGATGTCCCGCAGGCAACAATTGTAATCTTGTCAAATTCCCTGACCTTTTCAGGAGTCAGGTTAATCTCCGACATATAGACCTCACCCACCTCCTCTGAAATCCTCCCCCTAAAGGTATCAATTATCCCCTGGGGCTGCTCAAATATCTCCTTTAGCATGAAGTGTTTGTAGCCCCCCTTCTCCGCCATCACAGGACTCCAGTCAATCTTCCTTGAGGTCTTCTCCTTTACATTCCCATCCAAATCGGTAACGGTGTATTTCCCATCCCTGTACTCCACAATCTCTCCATCATCGAGGATGACGATCTCTCTGGTGTGGTTGATAATTGCAGGAATATCAGAGGCGATGAAAAACTCCCCCTCTTCCAGCCCAAGGATTAAAGGAGATTCGTTTCTGGCTGCCATCAGGACGTTCGGCTCGTCCTCCTTCAAAATTCCCAGGGCGTATGAGCCCTCAATCATCTTCAGGGCGCTCACCACAGATTCCTTGAAACCATTGCCTTCCTTCACAAACTTGTAAATCAGGTGACAGATAACCTCTGTGTCAGTCTCTGACGTAAACTCGTGCCCTTCGCCAATTAAAAGTTCTTTCAGCTTCAGATAATTTTCTATAATGCCGTTGTGGACAACAACGATGCTCCCTGCCTTGTGGGGATGCGCATTTTCATCGGATGGCTTTCCGTGGGTGGCCCACCGGGTATGCCCAATCCCAATGTTGCCTTCAACCGGCTCTCTTGAGACAATATCCTCCAAAATCGCAAGCTTCCCCTTGCTCCTTTTTTTGGTTACCACACCATTGTTGATAACCGCAATCCCGGCGGAATCGTACCCGCGATATTCGAGCCTTTTCAGGCCATCAATCAAAATCCCCGTAACCTCTTTTGGGCCGATGTAACCGACTATTCCACACATATCTATCTCCCCTTTTAATCCTTTTTAACCCTTTTTTTAAATCCCAGAAAACCCTTGCCGAGAATATTTGTCTGCCTTGTCCGAGACACCGCCAGAGCGTTTTCCGGTACGTCCTTTGTGATCGTGGAACCAGCACCCACAAGGACGTTTTTCCCCAACTTTACCGGCGCCACCAACTGGGTGTCAGAACCAATAAAAACGTTATCGCCAATTATTGTCTTGTGCTTGTTTACGCCATCGTAGTTGCAGGTAATCATCCCTGCGCCAATATTCACACCTTCGCCAATATCGGCATCGCCGATGTAAGAGAGGTGGCTCGCCTTTGACCCCTTGCCTATCTTAGACTTTTTAATCTCAACGAAGTTCCCAACCTTTGAATTCTCCTCAAGCACAACCCCAGGCCTCAAATGGGCAAAAGGCCCGATTATAACTCCATCGCCCACACTGCTCTCGATAATCAAGGTGCACATGAGGACCTTCACCCCATCGCCGAGTTTGGAATCAACAATTTTGACATTCGGGTCGATTACGCACCCCTTGCCAACAACAGTCTCACCCTCCAAATAAACATCCGGGTAGAGAACTGTTTCCTCACCCACAACAACCGAATCGTCAACATAAGTCCTTGCGGGATCAATCACCGTAACACCCGCTTCCATCAACCTTTCAACGACCCTCTCCCTCTCTCCCTTGTACGATTGGGAAAGTCCCTTTTTGTCCCGAATCGATTTAAAAGCGTCATTATCTGAAACTTTCAGCCTCTTGTTGTCATTCATTTTTTATCTCTTTAATTCACACTGCAAATTTGTACCGTAACAATCCTAATATAATCAGGGAACTGTTTGAAATTCCCCGCCAATTGACCCAAAACAACCTAATAACAATAATCGCCCAGCCGAGGAGCGGAGCTACTTCTTAAATCACATTAGTTTTTTGATTTCTTATACTACCTTAAACTCGTTAAAAAAGTCAAGAACTCTTTTACTGTTCATCTCTCCACTACTTCCTTCAATTTATCACTTTTTCAACAGTTAATTTTCCCTTTTCATATTTCAATAAATTATTTCTTGATTTTTTCCTTTCTTTAGTAGATAATACACACAAAACAAATAATGAGAAAAAATACTATGAAAAAATATCTTTACTGTTTCACCATCGTCCTAACCCTTCTATCAATCACAAGTTGCGCATCCACCCGTCCAAAGTCAGAATCGTATTTCCTCTCCAAAGACTATTACAAAGAAGTAGCAGAACAAGAGAAGGGAACCGTGATGGATAACTATTATAGCGTTCTTCGCCACCTCTCCAAAAGAGAGTTTAAGGAGGCCGCAAAATCCGCCAGCGATGGAATCGACAATATCCCAAGGTACAAAAGCATTTTCACATTCTTCTACGCCATGAGGGGATATTCCTACATTATGCTCTATGATCTCGACAAGGGAATGGAAGATATCAAAAATATCGAAAATTTAGACAAGAAAACTCTCTTCATACCCTGCCTCTACACTTACTATTACATGAGTTATGCCCCCTTCGACTCCGATCCTGATTTCTATTTCCTGAAATCCCTCGAATATCTGAAACAATGGCAGGAGAAAAAACCGAAGAACTACTTCGAAACGTTCCTTTACGATTCTAAAAGGATTTCTGAGATCGAGAAAACAATCAAGGAGGAGCTTAGCAAATAGCCCTGCTCCAAACCTGCCCCAAATTGTCAATAGGGACTGCTGGGTTGTCAAGCAAGTTATTAGTAGACTGTACTAATATTTGAGTATGGGGTTGCTGGAGTTGTCAAGAAAGTTCTGCGTGAGCTGTTCAAAATATGCGGGACGGGCGTGTGTTAATATCAACAGAGTCATGGGATTGTCAAAAAAATCCCCCAGTTCATCAAGAGGGTTGCTGGAATATCGCAAGGGCTGCTGGGGTTGTCGGGTTGTTGGGGGATAGTTTTGTTTGAGCTGTTTTAAAAAATGGGGAGTTGATATTTACCACCCTATGTACAATGCAACCATCTGTTGATGCGATTTTGAGACCGCCACCACTGGTTCCATAAAAAGATGCTCCCTCCCAATCCAACTACCGCAGACCCTTCCAAAACTGCCTCACACCTTTTTTAATTACAGCAACCCCTTTTTGATTTGATACGAGGACAACCATCTATTTCAGCTTTAACTCAATCCCCCGGCCATTGGCGCGCTCTATGCTCCATTCTATAATATTTTTTGGCGGCGTTTTCTGCTCATCCTTTGGCCTCTCCAAAAGCTCAATGGACTCCACCGGGCACGCAACAATACAGACACCACACCCAACACAACGATCTGGAGACACCTTGTAGACATCACCCGACTCCTCAATTGCCCCCACCGGACACCGCTCGTCGGCGCATATTCCGCAAGCCGTACAGATGCCAGCATCAATCCGGGCCACGTAATTGCTTCTTGCCAAAATATGCTCGGCACCCAATTCATTGACGCCCCGTAAAACTCCGCAACAACATGGACAACAGTTACAGACTCCAATATGCCCCTTAAGAGTATTGTAAAAAAGATTATGAACCAGACCCTCCTCTTCGGAATCCGCAAGGACTTTCAACGCCTTCTCTTTTGTGATGATCTCTCCCCCCAGCGAAAAATCATCGTATGCGTTTTCTTCCCTCGACATGCCAAGACAGGCCTTGAGAGTATGATCGCATTGTTCTCCTGCCAGGGCTTTCTCTTTGCGACAAATGCAGTCGTTTAAGATAAACGAATTGGCTTTTTCAATCACCTTTCGTATATCGTCATACGGAACTATCTCTCCCTCCCCTTTTATCTCCGTATTTATTGGCACCACCCGCGCCATTGCAGGCCCGCTGCTGCCCAAGGCTCTCATCAACGTCGGAAAGTATTCCTCAAAGAGATCCACAAGCTCCTTATCAATCCTATTTATCTGAAACTCGTAGATGCCCACAACAAAAGGCATAAAGAGAAACATCCTTTTCCCAGACATCTTTGTGGAACCAATCTGCCCTTTCGTTGCCATGGAGAAGAGGATCTCCTGCATCTCAGAAGGTTCTTTGCCAAATCGCTCTGCGATTATCTCCGCTGTCTCAGGGTAAGGTCTCAACTTGAGGGCGTTCTCTGCATCTTCAGGCGTAAAGATTTTCTTCAAAATCTTAATTTCAACACCGGACTCTGTCTTTGGAAAGCCTTGAGGCAGCTCGTCGAGCTTTTTTGCCAGACGTTTATATACATCGCTCATTGGGTTAATCCTCTCATTACTTTTTTTATTTTAGTTCAACGCCAATAATTGCAGGGCTCAAAGGTGGTTAAAATTCACCAAGTTCATATCCCAAAGCGCTGGCAACACCCCCGTGAGTCACTGCCCCATTTTTGACGTTTACACCCTTTTTCAAATCCGGGTTGTCGTTTATCGCCCCCTCAAGCCCCTTGTCGGCAATCTCCAGAACATAGGTACTGGTAGCTCCTGAAAGGGCAAAGGATGACGTGCGGGGCACTGCCCCCGGCATATTTGGCACAGCGTAGTGTATTACACCCTCTTCGATATAAAAAGGGTCTTTGTGGGTTGTTGGCCTTGATGTCTCCGCTATCCCCCCTTGATCAAGAGACAGATCGACGATGACGCTTCCGGGCTTCATCTGAGAGACAAGCTCGCGGCTTAACAGGAGTGGAGTTTTGGCACCCGGAATCAACGCCGCCCCCACCACGAGGTCGGACTTAATAACATTCTCATAAATATTTGCCCTGTTGCTCATAACAGTAACCACCTTACCCCGAAGCATATCGCCGGCGTACCGAAGCTTTGGAGATGATATTCCCAAAAGGAAGACCTCAGCCCCCATCCCCACCGCTATCTGGGCGGCACTGAATCCTGCAATCCCGCCGCCCAATATAGTAACTCTGGCAGGGGCAACACCGGCAACACCCGAAAGAAGGATTCCCGACCCATTATTTTTCCGCTCAAGTCCGTTTGCCCCCACCTGAATAGAGAGGCTTCCGCAAACCTGACTCATGGGCGATAGCAACGGCAGACACCCCTCCGGTGTCTCCACCGTCTCATAAGCGATGGCGGTTACCTTCTCCTTCAAAAGCCTCTTTGCAAGGCTTTCATTCGCCGCCAGATGAAGATACGAGAAGATGAGTTTTCCCGACATCATCTCAAGCTCCGGCCCCTCCGGCTCCCTCACCTTTAGGATAAGCTCTGCCCCACCCCCTCCATTCCCCCCAATCCATATTTCCTTTCCGGTGGACAAAATATCAGCGCCGGCCTCTTCATAATCTTTGTCTGTGATGCCACTCGCCACACCTGCGCCGGCCTCTATTAAAACCTTGTGTCCATGACCTGTGAGAGCTGAAACTCCCCAGGGGGTTATGGCAACTCGATATTCTTCCTCTTTTACTTCTTTTGGAACTCCGATTATCATTTACATCTCCCCACTAATTTGTAAAGTCACTTTTTAAAGTCAATTTAGCAACAATTTACGATTTAGATTTAATATTATACTAAATTCAGCTAACCCCGTAAAGGATTAGAGCTTCTCACCATGGGCGATTATCTTTTCAAAGTCCAACTCAACCCCCAACCCCGGCCCCTCAGGTAGATGAATAAACCCATCTTTATCCACACTAAAAGGCTCCTTCAACATAAAGTCCCTCGCCTCCGGCACCCAACCCGGCGGCTCGAAAGGGAACTCGCAGTAGGGGCAGTTCATCACAGACCCCATCAACTGGAGATTCGCCGCAAGGCCAAGGCCGTTTGTCCATGTGTGGGGAGAAAACTGTAGGTTGTTGGCCTCTGCCATTCCTGCAATCTTCTTTCCCATCAATATTCCGCCGGAAAGGGTAACGTCGGGCTGCAGGACGTCAAGGCAGCCGTTACCAATAAGGTCCCGAAACTCGTAAAGGTCGGTGTTGAACTCACCCCCGGCAATCTGCAGAGTGGTTGATGCCCGAAGGGTCGCCATCCCTGCAAAATCGTGCTTGAAGAGAGGCTCTTCAATCCACCTGACCCCGTAATCCTCCAGGGCAAGGACTGTTCGCATGGCCCGTTTCAAATCCCAGCGGGGCCATTCCTGAATACCCAGATGGATGGGCCACCCTTGGTTTGCGTCCACCATGATATCAAAATCGTCCCCCACCTCATTTCTGACCGCCTCCACAATAGCGATGTCTTTCTCAAATTCCATCGAGCGAATCCTGAGCTTCACCGCCTTAAATCCCATATCCTTTATCATCCTCACATAGTCAAGGCGTTTTTCTGGCTCCATTATCTCCCCTGATGAGGCATATGCCTTGACCTTTCCGTCGCCTCCACCCATAAGTTTGTAGATAGGAAGGCCCGCCGCCTTTCCAATAATATCCCAGATTGCCACCTCCATGAAAAACGCCTTGTATCCCAAGTAGTGGGCGCTCCTGATTACCTGAACGATGTTCTCTACCTTAAAGGGGTCTCGCCCCACCATAAAGGGGCGCATCATCTCCGGCAGTCCCTTTGATTCTGACAAAAACCCCACCATTGCGGAATATCCTTCAATCCCTTCATCGGTCTTTATTACAACGATGAGGGCGCTGTTGTTATTCTGGGGAAACCCCGGAATCCACGATGGATAAAAGGCTTCCGGCAGTGGATAATGACAGAGGTAAAAATCGATTTCTGTAATCTTCATACCTAACTCCAACTATAAAAGATTAAAAAATAGTAGAGTGGCTCATCCTTCTTTCAAGCCTTCATCGGAGACAATAATTATTTGCCTTTAAATTCCGGGGGCCTCTTCTCCAAAAATGATTGGATCCCCTCCTTGACATCATCGGTGGAAACGAGTATCCCCTGAAATGCCGCCTCGAATTCGAGGACGGTCTGAATGTCCAGCTCGAAGGAGCGGTTCAAGACTTTTTTCATCATGCCGATGGCTCTGGTTGGCCCCGCGGCCAGACGCTTTGCCAAGGCCATAGCCTCATCCATGAGCTTATCTTTTGGCACCACCTTGTTAATCAGACCAAGCTCCAGCGCTTTTTCTGCAAGTATGTCTTCTCCGAAGAACAAAATCTCCTTTGCCTTTGCCAGACCCACCAGCCTTGGCAAGAGGAACATCCCGCCGGCATCCGGGTACATCCCCCGCCTTACAAAGACCTCGATGAACTTGACGCCTTCGGCCGCAACCACAAAATCGCCTGCCAGTGCGATATTGACCCCGGCACCTGCGGCGGTTCCGTTGATTGCATTTACAATGGGTTTTTCTGTGGTAAACATCGTAAAGAAAACCTTGCCGTAAAGGTGTGCCGAGAGCTTCATCCCCACGGGGGTATCCATATCCGATCTGCCCCCACCGCCCCCAAGGTCAGCGCCGGTGCAGAAGGCCCTCCCTTTTCCCGTCATCAGTATCGAGCGAATGGAATCGTCCTGCTCAGCTTCTGTGAAATATTCAATCAGCCCCTTTATCATGTCAAAGGTCAGGGAGTTCATCCTGTCGGGTCGATTCAACGTGACAATCCCGACATCGCCATCTTTATCAAAGAGAAGTTCAGACATTTTAAATCCTCAATATTGAAAAAAACATTTCCGACAATTCGCTAAAGGAGGTTTTGAATTACTAAATATATATGGGACAGAGACAGGTCAAATCCATTCCTCCTTCTATTATCTCTTCTATTGATATTCTATTGCCTTTTACTCTTAATATTACTATTTGTCATTTCTATTGATTACAGGACATCCCAGTCGGCCAGTGTCAAAAACCACCCCTTTTTGTCAAGAGCGCTTTTCTTGGCACGCTCAGTCAGCGATCTCACCACCAACTTCAACTTCCTCGGATTAGCAATCCCCGGCACTTTTAAAAACCCAGAGCGAAAAAGTGAATACCAAACACCAAGCCCCGCCTGTGTCGCCGTCAGGAGAAGGGCGTCTCCCCTTTGAAGCGATACTCTCTTCATCTCACGGATTAAGGCAGAGAGACCAACATTACCCGCCCTTCCATTAGCAACAAAAAAGTCCATGATGACTGCGGTGGGAAGGCCGAAAAATTTTCCCGATCCAAGAACAGCATACCCCACGATCTTGCCATCAACAGTTGCTGTAAAGATGCGATAGGACAAACCGGGACGCTCTCGAAACCGCCATTTAATATAGTCGCAGTCTCTCACAAGGATGGATTTGTAACTCCCCTTTGAGGACTCCCACAGCTCATCAATTTCTTTCGGCACATCATCGTGTTCCTTAACTGAGACATTGCCCCTCTTTCTCATCAAAAAAAACCTACGAATCGAATCGATGGGCCTAAAAAGCCAACCCAAAGGCAAAGCCCCGAACTTCGCATTGACAATCCCCGAAAGGCTCACAGGGCAGACAAAAAGTGGTATCGTCAGAAGATGGGTGTAGCCGTGGTGTTTTATAAATCCGGGAAATGAGTTCTGGTTTGGAAAGGCGTAGATGAGATCGTAGTTATCATTTTTTGCAATCTCCATCGCTTTCTCGCCCATCAACTTAAAGACCCCCTTCTTACGAAACTGCCTGCTCGTTACCAAATCTTGAATTACCGCAGCCTTCCCTACATCTGGGCCGACCTTGAAACTATACGTCGTGAGAGGGTAGTGCCCAATCTGTTTATTATCTGCCCACGCAACGACAACTGGGCTTTTTGTCTCCAAATATTGCCATCGATAAAATCCCTCATCCATGAGGGAACGCTTCTGGGCCTCGGTCTCTTCAAAAACCTCTGTTAAAAGCGAAACGACCCCGCTAACCTCACCTTCTGTCAATAGACTTGCACTAATTTTTTGATTGCCCATATTTCTTTCAACACCGACTTTTTCCTTCACTTTTCCCTTCATTCAATATATCCTATCCTTCACGACTTCTTTTCCTTAACGACATTTTTCCTCAATAATATCAATGCAAGTAGTAAAAGAAAAAGTATCCAAAAGCCTCTTTAATCTGGGGTAAGTCCTACCCAAGTTAATGTAGTGCGTCAATGTCGCCAGAGGCGCCACCTTGATCT
>JAUWME010000438.1 GCA_030613285.1 Candidatus Zymogenus sp.
GGGGCGCAAACCGGAGCAAGGTGATAAAGGCTGTTGTAAATTACACAATTCAAAAGAGGAAGAAAGAGAAACTGAAGGAGGAGAAAGAGAAGAAATGAAAGAATACATTTTAAACGGGAGGGCATTTATTTTTGGGGATGATATCTCCACGGATCACATCGCCCCGGGGAGACATTTTCATCTGAGGTCGAATCTTCCGGAGCTGTCCAAACATGTTCTGGAGGATGTTTATCCTGATTTCTACGAGAAGATATCCCCCGGCGATTTTATTGTGGCGGGAAATAACTTCGGCCTGGGTTCATCCAGAGAGCACGCCCCCCGGATTATCAAAATTGCGGGGGTTGGGGCGGTGATTGCCAAATCGTTTGCCCGAATATTTTTTAGAAACGCCATAAACGTGGGCCTTCCCGTTATTATGATTGACACAGAAAAGATTGAGGAGGGTGACGAGCTTACGGTGGATCTCGATTCTGGGATTTTTAGGAACGTTACGAAAGATTTTGAGCTTGAGTTTCCGCCGTTGCCTCAGGTTATGCAGACAATTCTTAAGGATGGCGGGCTTGTTTCACACATTAATCAGCACGGAGATATTAAGACAGGGTAAAAAAAAGGGTATGAGTAACAGGCAATATTATTACAGATCAGAGGTGTCAGCTATTAGGGGATTGAAACTGAAAATATGCAAATCCCCATACATCTACGGCAGGTTTGGGCTTTGATAAGAAAAGATTTTTTATCAAATACACTTTTGCCGGGCATTTGATTTCCTTACAATTGTCGAAAATCCCGTAAAAAGCCGCAAAAAGTACAAGCTGTTGTTTTTAGACTAATCTTAAAAAAGGATGAATATAGACCATTATGTCAGACAATTATTTTAACATTCCACCCAAAGGGGAAAAAATTGAGATTACCACCGACGGGGCGCTCATCGTCCCGGATAACCCCATTGTCCCGTATATCGAGGGCGACGGCATCGGCCCCGACATCTGGAAGGCCACGGCCTCGGTAATCGATGAGGCGGTGAATTTTGCCTACAAGGGTGACAGGGAGATAAAGTGGTTTGAAGTTCTGGCCGGCGAAAAGGCCAACGAACACAGCGGTGAGTGGCTGCCGGATGAGACCCTTGAAGCCATACAAAAGTATCGGGTTTCCATAAAGGGCCCTTTGACTACACCCGTCGGCGGCGGAATAAGGAGCCTCAACGTCACACTTCGCCAGAAATTGGATCTCTATGCCTGCATCAGACCCGTCAAATATATTCCCGGAGTGCCCTCGCCCGTGAAGGAGCCACAAAAGGTGGACATGATTATCTTCAGGGAGAACATGGAGGATGTGTACGCAGGGATTGAGTGGGAAGCCACATCAGTTGAAGCAAAGAAGCTGATATCGATCCTTGATAAAAACTTCGGTGTTACAATTGCAAAAGGTTCGGGGATAGGGATAAAGCCGATAAGTGAAGCTGGAACGAAACGGCTTGTGAGAAGGGCAATCAAATATGCCCTCGAAAACAAAAAGGAGAGCGTGACCTTGGTTCACAAGGGAAATATCATGAAATTTACAGAGGGGGCCTTCAGGGACTGGGGATATGAGCTTGCAAAGGAAGAGTTTGATGACGTTACGGTGGCCGAGGACAAGCTTTCTGGGGAACTTCCCGCCGGTAAAGTACTCATCAAAGACAGGATTGCCGATGCGATGTTTCAGCAGGTTCTTTTGCGGCCTGCCGAATATTCGGTGATTGCAACCCCGAACCTCAACGGAGACTATTTGTCCGATGCACTGGCGGCGCAAGTTGGCGGTTTGGGGATGGCGCCGGGGGGAAACGTGGGCGATCAGTGCGCGCTGTTTGAGGCAACCCACGGAACTGCTCCAAAGTATGCGGGTCAGGATAAGGTAAATCCGGGGTCTCTGATTCTCTCTGGGGCATTGATGCTGGAGCACATGGGTTGGGGGGAGGCAGCTGAGGTAATCCGCGGGGCACTGGCAAAAACCATCGCCCAGAAAAAGGTCACCTACGACCTTGAGCGTCAGATGGAAGGGGCAACGCTTGTCTCCTGCTCCGGCTTTGCTGACGCCATTGTTGAAAATATGAAAGATTAAACTTAAACTACTTTAAGGGAGAGGGGAAATTGCCTCGAAGAAATAAAATCGCAGTCATCGGCGCTGGAAACGTGGGACAATCGACGGCATTGTTTTTGGCAGAAAAAGAGCTTGGCGATGTAACCCTGATTGACATCGTTCCGGATATGCCCAAGGGAAAGGCCCTTGATATCCTTGAGGGTGCGGCGGTGGGAAACTTTGATGTTAAGGTTGTGGGAAAAAGTAAAATGGAGGCGATTGCTGGTGCCGATGTGGTTATTGTTACGGCGGGTTCCGCCAGAAAGCCCGGCATGACCAGAGACGATCTTCTCGATATTAACGTAAAGGTCGTGGCATCTGTGGCTGATGAGATCAAACGATATGCCCCGATGTCTTTTGTCATCGTTGTTACAAACCCTCTGGACGTTATGGCCTGGGTTATGAAAGAAAAAACAGGTTTTCCAACGGAGCGCGGGGTGGGGATGGCGGGGGTCTTGGACAGCGCAAGGTTTTCTGCCTTTATCGCAGAGGAGCTTGACGTTTCTGTTAAGGATGTTTCTGCCATGGTATTGGGGGGGCACGGCGACTCGATGGTGCCACTGGGCAGTTGTACCTCGGTTTCCGGGATTCCGCTGACCGAGC
>JAUWME010000445.1 GCA_030613285.1 Candidatus Zymogenus sp.
TGAAGGGCCGGCCTAAAATTCATTATCGCCTCATCAACGTCATCGCCCCCGCATCCAACCAAGGCAGAAGCCCCAATAGCTGCCATAATGTTCTCGGCGTTGTGCACTCCCTTAAGGAAATATTTGTCAAGATCATAGGTGTATTTCTCACCACCCACCTCGGACACAATTTTTCTTCCACCAGACTTTTTCTCTTCAAGATACACACCACCAGCGACCTTTTTCTCCCTTGAAAAAAATATTTTCTTCCCCTTGAGACTTTTAGACCGCTCAACCACCTCAAGGTCGTCGCCATTTAAAACGGCGCAATCATCCTCGGTCTGGTTAAGAAACAGTTTCATCTTTGCCTCAATATACTCATCGTAGCCGGTATAACGGTCCAGATGATCGGGAGAGATGTTGAGCAACACCCCAATCTGTGGCCTGAACTTCTCAATCGCTTCTAACTGAAAGCTCGATATCTCAGCCACAATATAATCGACATTGCTCCCCTCCTCCACAAGGTTGATCAGCGGTTCCCCAATGTTTCCGCCGACTGCTGCCTTGATTCCCGAATTTTTCAAGATATCCCCCAAAAGGGCCGTGGTTGTAGTCTTGCCGTTTGTGCCGGTAATTGCCAAGAAGGGAGAATCTATGAACCTGAACGCCAGCTCCAACTCCCCCAACACCCTGACCCCCCTCTCCTTAGCCTTTGCAATCTCATCGATATAAAGCGGAACCCCTGGACTTACGACAAAGCGTTCGCCTTTTAAAAACGTCCCCACCAAATGCCCCCCCAACTCCAGGGAGACCCCGAAGGCCTTCAACTTTTTAAGTTCCTCTTCCTTCCCAGAAAGGTCGCCCGTGTCTGTCAGAGTAACGCTTCCCCCGCCCTTGTAAACACCTTTAACATCGGCAAGAAACCGCGCCGTACCAAAACCGGTAATTCCGCCACCCACCACAAGAATGTCAATGGGGGGAACTTTGGCTCCAGAAAGGAAGAGATCTACACCTCTTTCCAAAACCATACTAACTATACCGTTTTTAGCCCTTCTGCAATCTCACCGAACTTGTCGTTTTTAAGTCGCTTAAAAACAATACGCATTCGGTGGGCATTTCCGTTGGCGCCTTCCCGGCACTCCTTAACAACCCCAAACAACACGACCTCACCGATCTTGTTTCCGACTCCGTTACCAGAGACGGAACTAAAATCGATCCTTAAAAGCGTACCCGACGGAAACTCCTCTCTACTTTCCAACACTACCCCCCCGTCTATAACATCAACGATGTCTGCGGGTATAAGGGTATCACCAAAACTCGAAAGATCCAGCTCCTCAATTGAAACGTTCAATTTCGAAACCTCTGGATTCCTCTCAAGTTCCTGAGGATGATAAGCCATTGCTCTCCTCCATTATCTTATCTTTAAAGTACTCAAAGCCAATAGTGCCAGGATGACCGATATGATCCAAAACCGTACGATTATCTTCGGCTCCGGCCATCCCAAAAGTTCAAAATGATGGTGCAGCGGCGCCATCCTGAAGATACGCCTCTGCTTCAATTTAAAAAAACCAACCTGAAAAATCACTGACAGGGTCTCCACCACAAAAAGTCCCCCGACAATCACCAGGAGTAATTCATGTTTCGTGGCCACAGCCACAGTGCCAATTGCGCCTCCCAACGAAAGGGCGCCCACATCCCCCATAAAAATCTCGGCGGGATATGAGTTGTACCACAAAAAGCCCATCCCCGCCCCAATCATCGCCCCGCAAAATATCGCCAACTCCCCCGTCCCTGGCACATAATGAATATATAGATAGTCCGCAATCTTCACATTACCTGTAAAGTAAGAAAATATGAGGTACGTCATGGCAACAATCACCACAGGCCCAATGGCCAAACCATCCAAGCCGTCCGTTAGGTTCACGGCATTGGAAGTCCCCACTATAATAAATATTGCAAAGGGGATATAAAACCATCGCAAGTCAGGACTGATATTTTTGAAAAATGGAACTGCAAGCTCCGTGCTGAAGTTCGGTGTAAGATAAAGTATTATTCCCACCAATATCCCCACCATACACTGCCAAAAGAGTTTATACCTGCCGGGAAGTCCCCTGGAATCCTTCTTAATCTGCTTTCGATAATCGTCAATGAACCCGATTAACGCATACGAGAGGGTAACAATCATAACGAGGACTATGTAGATGTTCGTAATATCTCCCCACATCAAGACAGATATAGACATTGAGGCGATAATCAAAAGCCCCCCCATCGTTGGCGTCCCTTCCTTCTTTAAATGGGTTGAGGGGCCGTCGTCTCGGATTGGTTGACCCACCTGAAGCTCTTTTAACTTCCTTACCATCCACGGCCCCAGAATAAGGCTCAAAACGAGAGCGGTCAGGGCGGCGTAAATGGACCGAAACGAGATGTATCGAAACAAGTTGAAAAAGGAGGCCATTTCCGGATAAAGCTCCGAAAGCCATATTGAAAGGTGATAGAACATACAGGTTACCTTCTTATAATTGTATTAGTGTATCGATCCGTTTACAATTCCCGAAACGACGATCTCCATCTTCATTCCCCTGGAGCCTTTCACAACAACCCTGTCATTGGGTTTTAGAACATCCTTCAAATCCCTGATGAGTTTTTCGTGCCCCTCAGCGGGGTACACAGATATTTTTGCTGATGAGAATCCCG
>JAUWME010000032.1 GCA_030613285.1 Candidatus Zymogenus sp.
TGGCGCCTCCCCCGCCGCCAGGAACTCCTGCCCCAGTCGCCAAACCGGACCCGGAAGAGGAGGAGCACGAGTAATGCCGATGAACCGCAACCTCTACCCCCACGATTGGGCCCAGATCAGCCACATCAAGCCCCAGGGTCACTGCCAGAACCTCAAGAAATCTCCCGGTTCCGGCAGCGCACTTGTCGTTCATAACAAAGTCCAGAAGCTTCCCATCCAATATTTTAAGGCCCTTTGCGTCTTGACCGCCGATGTCGATGGCGCATCTGACATTTGGAAAATCGACCGCCACCCCTTTTGCGTGGCAGGTCAGCTCTGTAATCTGCTTGTCGGCAAAGGGGACGTTTATCCTCCCGTAGCCCGTCGCCACAAGGTAGGTAATCTCTTCAAAGGCGAGGCCAGCCTCTTTGAGCGCTTCCTCCATAACGTTGCCTGCAAGGTGGCGATGCTCTGCTCCGGTGGGGCCAATTATCTTGGCTTTAATGCTTCCAGCATCGTTGATGATTACGACCTTGGTCATGGTGGAACCTATGTCAATTCCGGCAAAGTGGATGTTTGGCTCCTTTTACTAAATATTAAATGTTTTAAATATCTTAAATATTTTAGACAATGGGTTTAAACCCATTGTCTTGATGACACCCTCCACCCGATTGCTATGTCTCTCTCCAACTACCTGTCATTTCGAGCGACCGTAGGAAGCGTGGCGGTATTCTTAAATGACGTATATTCTTAATAGTGCTATCCCTGCGGGACAAGCCCCTGTGGGGCAATCGGGTCGTTAAAGCAATCAAATCTTTACATTATTCCTGCTCATAAACATTGCGGTAGGCAATACAAGATTGCCACGTCGCTCGTCCTTCTGTCGAAGGACTTGCTCCTCTTGAATGACAATTCTTTTTGTCATTGCATCAACCCCCACCAGATTGCTTCGTCGTCTCAACAAATAAATTAGTCGAGAGTCTCCAGAAATGCTTCGATCCTCGTCCTCAGTGGAGCCAACGCCGCTTCTGTGTAGTCCGGCTCGATGTATATACTCCGAATCCCCACACTCTCAAAATAGTCTTTAAGGCCGGGGATATCATAACCGTGGATGTCGCAATACCTGAGGGAGTGGAGGATTATTCCATCAACGTTCCAGTCGTCCGCAAGTTGCTTTATGTATCCGAACCGACTTTCGAGGTCTTCCATATAGTCTTTCTTCTTCTCACCAAAGTTTGCCTCTTTGAAAGTTCTGGGGCACTTGATGTCCACAAGATATCGGTTGGCAAGACCTACAAGTGGATCATCGGTCAGCTCAACGTCTGGGAAAAATGGCCTTGTCCCAACACAGGTGTCATCAATCACAACATCCGCCCCGACATCTTCGATGAGCTCAAAAAGCGCCGTGTCGTCGATGATGCTTCCCCAGAGGAGGAGTCTTTTCTTGTCATCGTTGTCACCACCTTCTCTACCCTTGACTTCGGTGATTACTTCTTCTAAAAGTTCGTTTCCTTCTTCCACGGGGAGACTCATTATGGCCATGAGAACTTTGACGGTCTCAACGCCTGAAATTTTTGGCTTATCTGATTTTTTTAGGTCGTAAAGCTCCTTGACGAGACTTCGCTGCTGGTTGTGTGCATTTATTGCGTCAACAATCATCTCATCGGTAATGGGGCTTCCTGTATATTTTTCGAGGGATAGCTTAAAGTCGTTGATTAGGTCTCTGAATTGTTCCCGTGCGGCATCGTGAATGGTGTGGGGTACATCGAGAAAAAAAGCGTATTTCTGATCGATGTACGTCTTCCAGATGTGGGCGAGCTTTTCGGCCACCTCGCACGAATGCGCCATCACCACACCGTCAAGAAAATTGTATCTCTCCTTAAGCCCGATGTCCATTACGCTTCTGAGGTACGGGCAGACCACTGTGGGGAGACACGCCTCTACCTTGGTTTTTGGCTCCCTGATGTCGCCGAAGAGCCGATACGGCACCATGCCGGCGGCGGTTATCATCTCGATTACAGGATAGATACACAGATATCCGATAATCTCTTTGCCGTCTGCTTTTAGCTCTAAAACCCTTCTTGATCTGTCCCTATATATTTCATTCGCCCGTTGAATTCCCTTTTGTGCTCCCATTTTAGTCAACCCCCTCCAAAAACTTCAATACTTCGTTAATACTATTTTAACTCTAAAAAAATCCCGCATTTTCATCATAGCTGTTTAATCGCCACAATTTCATTGTATCACCCAACCCGCTCATATATTACCACTATCCCATCATTTTTTTATGCGACCAATCCACTCTTACATTACCACTATCTCATTATTTCTTTATACGGCCAACCCCTTGTAGATCACCACCATCCCATTATTTCTTTATGCGACCAACCCACTCATATATTACCACTATCTCATCATTTCATTATGCGACCACCGCCCTTTTACCACTCCAAGCCTTCCTTTTTTCTTAGCTCCCTGTTGTGCTCCATAGTCTCTTCGAAGGCCTCGGCCTTTCTCAAGGTATCAGCGGGATCAAACAGCTTCAAATCCACGATATCCCCTTCGACCACAAGCGACGGAACCTTGTATTTTTTCATTAGTCTATCCTGAACAAGGTAGAGGTGGTTTGTTGCCGTCCTGCACGTTATGAGGGGATGCAAGAGCGCCCCGTCACACTGGTATTCCTTTGCGTATTCGAGATATGGATATGCGAAGTAACCCCACCACTCTTTGTTTTCATAGGCATCGTTGTAGTAACCGGTGAGCCACTGGTAGGTAAACCTTGCCATTTTCTCCAGAGGGTCTGATATTCCGCTGAGGTCAAGGGGCTTTGGTGGATGATATGCCCAGCTTTCTATGACGAAATTCCATCCCCGCTCGGCAAGCTGATCGAATATTTTGAGGCTGTGCCACGGCGGCAGTTCTCCAAAGACCAGCCTGTACTTTTCGTTTTCCACGGCCCCCACGTTTTCATCCACCCGTTTTTGCACTTCATCGTGGAGGTTTTGGTAGAGCCTAATCAGCTCCTTCAGGTCGCCTGCTGGATAGAGACAGCCGGTCATACACGTCCAGAAATCCCTGGAGTGCATGGGACACGGCCTCTTTTTTCTCAGCTCGTTGGTTTCGTACCAGATGCGGTTCATCTCAAGGATATCGGTTACTATCTCCTCTAACTTGGCCCAGTCCATCTTCTTTTTGACGAGGGATTCCACAAATTTCACCAGTTCCTTCAACTCCTTGACCATAAACTTGATGTTTCTTTCATGGACGCCCTCCTGAAGAGCCTCTTCAACTCCCGGCTGTGGAATTTCCAACGTCCAGACCGGTGCATCGAGATATCGCCCCAAAGACTGAAACCACTTGTACCTTGTATCGCAGAGTGTTCCAGCGGCCATTAACAGCATCGGTTTTGGCATCCCCCCCAGGGGGGCATCTGGGGGTATCTCTCCCAAGTCCTTCATCTCTGCGGCGTACCCAATACAGTTTCTGGCGTAACCGCACATATGCGACGGGAACCCTTCAGCGTCTGATCGCTCCAGATACGACTGGGCAGCTCCCATGGCCGCACAGACAGCCCCGTAATTTTCTGGATAGACTGCCTCAATCCCCATGGCCATGATGATAGAATCGCCCTCCCACCAGTTGACCATGGACCATGCTGTTGGTTTTCCAGCCTGCATGGCCTTAACGGTCAACTTATACACATCTTCAATCCGTGACCTAAGGGGATACATCCCTTTTGGTCGATTTATTACTTTTTTTCTCTCTTCTTTGGCCATAGTTTTACCATCTATTAAAGAGTTATTACTATCTCGCAATCTACACAGCGTTGTACCATTTGAGCGATATTGTGATTTTAAATCCAATAATCGACCAATTGATCAATAATCCCTACCCCCCATTTCCAGCCCTTCTAAAACATTGCAGAGACCCCCAATAACATATCGAAGCAACCCCGTTATTACTCGAAGCTGAAGAGTGGTCTTGCCATATCTCCTGCGGAGTATTTGTCTCCCGGAAACACTTTTACTCCCATGACAACCCGCTTCCCGATGAGATCCATGCTCACCTTTTTGGGAGCGATGTCGATGAGGTTTCCCATAATCCACGGGCCTTCATCCAGCTCGACCATTACGATGATATACGGCGCTTCGCACTCTCTGCCTTCTGCTGCCACGAAGTTTGTTGTAAAGGTTGCAATTTTGCCCTTTCCCTCTAATTGAATAATCTCGAGGTTTGTGCTGGCGCACTCAGAGCAGACCATCTTTGGCGGAACTGTAATTTTTTCGCAGTCACCGCACTTTAGGGCCATAAGTTTATTTCTTTTTAACGATTTATTGAAATCGTTGAATGTGAGTTTATATTCCATTTTTACCAACCCCTCTCAAGAATAATATTAACGAGTGTACCACCGTCACCGCCAAGGGTGTCGGTCATGCCAACCTTGGCGCCTTCGACCATTCTTTCTGGTTCCACATCACCCCGCAGCTGATTTACGATCTCGTAAACCTGTCCGCCGCCGGTTGCGCCAATTGGATGTCCCTTTGCTTTTAATCCCCCGGAGGGATTTATTGCCACTTTTCCTCCGATGCCGGCCTCACCTTTCATCCACGCTTCTCCCGATGTGCCAAAGTCGAAAAAGCCGAGGCTCTCTGCGGCAATGAGACTTGCGATGGAGAAGCAGTCGTGGAGTTCGCAGACGTCGATATCGTCGGGAGTTTTCCCCGCCATCTTGTAGGCTTGTTTTGAGGAGACCTCTCTTGAATATATCCTGGGGAGGTGTTCACTTTGATTTGAGAGCGGCCCGGCCGAAGACTGGCCAACGCCGGTGATAAATACTGGTTTGTCGGTGAGTTTTTTTGCAACTTCTTCAGATGCCAATATCAATGCCGAACCTCCATCGGAGAAGGGGCAGCAATCGTGGAGCTGAATGGGAGTAGAAACCATAAATGATTTGAGTACGTCTTCTATGGAGACCTCTTTTTTCATCTGCGCTTTGGGATTGTGCATCCCGTATTTATATGACTGAACAGAGACCTGCGCCATTTGCTCCTTTAGTTTTTCCAAGGGGATGTTGTATTTGCTGGCGTAGAGATGCGCCAACATGGCAAATACCGCCGGAAAAGTAATTCCGCTGGGAAATTCGTAACGGCTGTCGCTGAACATGGCAAAGGTTCTTGTTGCCAGCGCTGTGCCCAGCGTTGCGGCTCTTTCCACACCGCCAACCAAAACGGTGTCATAAAAACCTGAGGCCACCCACATATAGGCGTCTCGAACGGCCACCGATGCCGAGGCGCAGGCACCCTCGTACCTGTTTGCTGGGATATTTTTGCAACCGATATTTTCGGCGGCAAAGGCTTGTACCATTCCCTGGCCTTCTGAGAAGTCCCCAAGGACGTTTCCCAAATAGAGCGCCTGAATATCTTTTGGTGTTAAATTTGACTTGGTGATTGCCTCCAACGCCGCCTCTGCGAAGAGTTCCACCTCGGTCTTTTCTTGCGCGGCCGAAAAGTTTGTCTGGGCCACACCAATAACTGCTACCTTTTTCACTGCCATCTCTCCTTTATTTTGTTTTTAAAACTAATGGTAATCTACCTTTGTTCAATCTCGAAAGAAACTGTTTAATAACCTTTTCTGATAATTTCCTCCAAGAATTCACAAGAATCTTTAAACCTCATTTTGCAGGATGTTTCTAAATCACTTTTGCCTAAGGCAATAAACTCGTTTTTCAAATAGGCATTCTTTGTCTTAATACCCTTTTTTACATAAGCAGTGCCCCTTATGGCAAGCGCAAATCTATTGCAAGGATCCAAATCCAACGCCATTGTGCCGTAGTCTATTGCTTCATCATATTGGCCCATATTGGTATAGTCTATAGCTTTTTGAGTGAGTTTGTTGGATTCAATTTTGTCTTCTTTTGTAACTCCTAAACATTCGTCATATTCGGCCAAGCTAACTACAGCAGAAGTCATAGTTAATAGTGATATCAGGAGTAATGCCAGAGGTAATCTCAAAACATGAACACGGGATATGAACACCTGTAGTTTCTTCATATTTATCCTCCTCCAAAGATTACTCATGCCAAAAATAGTACAATTGGCAAACTTTGACAAACAGCTTTTTAAAGTCACAATCTTGCTTGAAACAGTTTTGGGTTTGCTACGAACCTAAAACGTAAAGAGGTCAATTCCACCGCTGACGACAAGCTCGGTTCCTGTAATATAGCTTGACTCTTCAGATGCCAAGAAGGCTACTGCGTTGCTTAACTCCTCTGGGTTTCCTGCCCTTCTCATAGGCACCCTCTTGATTATCCTCTCTCTGAAGGATTCGCCCACTTCGTAAAAGCTACCGCCGTCAAAGACCCCAAGGATAATGACGTTAGATGTAATGTTGTTTCTTGCGCCTTCCAGAGCTACAGTCTTTGTCAAGCCAATAAGTCCTGCCTTTGTTGTGGCGTAGCTGCACTGGCCAAAGCCGCCCATGGTCCCTGTAACTGATGAGATATTGATTATTCTGCCCCACTTTTTTTCTGCCATATCTCCCATCATCGCCTTGATGCAGTTAAAGGCCCCAGTGAGGTTTATGCTGAGGTCCCTCTCCCAGTCTTCTTTTTCCATATCGGTGATTTTTACGGCCCTGACGATGCCGAAGGCGGCATTGTTGACGAGGATGTCCACAGAGCCGAGTTCTTTTTTAACCGCCTCGGCGGCAGCTTTTACTTCTCCCTCGTCTGAAATATCAACTTTTACAGCCATCGCCTTTTTTCCCAACGCCCTGATTTCTTTGGCCACGGCCTCAACTTTGTCCATATTTCTGTTTCCGGTCAGGGCCACATCGGCGCCGTTTTTTGCAAGCACAAGTCCGTGTACTCGCCCAAGACCACCTGAACCACCTGTTACAAATGCTACTTTTCCATCCAGAGACATTTTCGATTACCTCCTGTACTGTTTTCGGTTACTGTTTTTCATATTTTTAAATTTTATTCAAATTAACGTTTTAGCAAAATTACCGCGCCCCCCTCCACTCCCCAAAACATCCTCCCCCTTAAATTACCCAGCAACCTCCTCATAAATTACCAACAACCCCGACAGCCCCTTTAAATAACCCAGCAACCCCTGGGGTTGTCAATTGTCAATTGTGCAGATTGCGCCGATGTTTTTGAAAACCTCCTCGGCGGCACTGTATGGATCTATTTCTCCGGTGATGGCCATTTTGTTAATCAGGTTGTTGTAGTTGCCGTTTTCACCTACGGCATCTTTGACGGCATTTTCGACCATCCTGCTTACTTTTTTTATCAGCTCAGCCTTTGATCTCTTTATACGTTTCTTTTCGAGACCTCCAGATTTTTTGAGATATTTGTGGTGCTCTTCGATGACATCGAGAAGTTCTTCTATTCCTTCATTCATGGTGGCCACGGTTTGTACGATTTTTTCTTCCCAATCATCGGTTTTATTGCTGTTGAATTGGAGCATAAATTCCAGTTCTGATAGCATTCGCATTGCATCGGGGCGATCGGATTTGTTTACGACGTAGATATCTCCAAATTCGAGGATTCCCGCCTTGATGCTCTGGACGGCGTCCCCGCCGCCGGGCATGGTAACGATGACGAGGGTTTGGACGAAGTTTTCGATATCAATTTCGTCTTGCCCAACGCCTATGGATTCTACGATGATGATGTCTTTTTTGAAGGCGTCCATGATGTTAATCACATCATATGTTGCAGCAGCAATCCCGCCCAATGAGCCTCTTGTTCCCATGCTCCTGATGAAGATGTCTTTATCTCCGGTAAGCTCCAACATTCGGACCCTGTCTCCCAAAAGTGCTCCGCCGGTTAGGGGGCTTGTGCGGTCAACGGCAATGATCCCTACTGTCTTGCCGCGTTTTCTGTATGCAAGACCCATCTTTGCGAGGAGGCTGCTTTTTCCTACGCCGGCGATGCCTGTAATCCCGATGATGTGGGCTTTTCCGACATTCTTGTAGATTTGCTTGATGGCATCCCTTGCCCCTGGATTGTCGTTTTCCACGTAGGTAATCAACCGGGCAAGCGCCCTTTTATCGCCGTCTAAAAGCCTTTTTACAAGATCGTTCTCTTTTGTTTTGGCCGTGATGTCGTTTACTCCTCAAATATCGATGACACTAATATAACCTGGGCTCCCTTTTTGAATTTATGGGAACTGCCCCAAAATAGTATCGGTTTGTTTTGTTAGAATGGCATTATTTTTTGTGTAGGTCAAGAAAAAACTGCTAATTTTGTGTTTTTCTTACAAAAAAACTTGCAACACGAACGAACGTTCGGTCATAACCATCAAATTATACTACATCTCTTAAAGACGGCCTGGCCTGTCAAGAGAATTTATTCGTCCTTTGTTTTCTTGAGTTTTCTGGTGGCAGTAACAACCCAATTACCACGTCGTTCGCCCGGCCAAAGATCGGCTTTTTTAAATAAATATTTTCCTCTTTAATGACAGTTTTGTACTATTTGTCATTCCCGCGAAAGCGGGAATCCACTAAATATTGTTCTGGATTCCCAGTCAAGCTGAGAATGACAGAATAGAATGGATTCCTTTCCCACAGAAGTATGAAATAGCATATTGAGATTGCTTCGTCGCTATCCCGACCTTTGGTCGTGTTTGCTCCTCTTGAATGACATTAATGGGTGCTATTTCACCTTATGGCTATTACCTCTATTTCTATGGGTAAATTTCCAGCAATCTCTTTTACCGCCACACACGATCTGGCCGGTGGGTCTTTGGGAAAGAATGTTTTATATACGTCGTTCATGGTGGTAAAATCCGCCATGTCCCTTAAAAACACCGTCGCCTTTACAACCTTCTCCATATCGCTCCCAACACTATCGAGGGCGAATTTGATGTTATCTAACACGAGTTCGGTCGCCCCCTTGACATCGTCCACAATAACCAGCTCCTTCTCCATATCAACAGGCACTATACCCGATAAAAAGAGGAACCCTCCCGCTTCTACGACGTGTGAGAAGGGAAAGCCCTTCATGAAATTTTTGATATTGTAAACCTTCTTTTTCATGTTTTTCTCCCATTTCAAAATATTTTTCATTCATCTATTTCATTTTTCAGGATTTTATAATTCTTACAGCCTGTTTCATACATCAGGGCACAGGCCTTTTTGAATTAAATCTTGCCGTCTAAAAAGCATATTGAGATTGTCGCGCCGCTTGGCTCCTCTTTGTTGACATTAATTAATGTTATTCAAGAACTTGACAGACTGAGAGCTTTTCTTCCCGCAACAAAAAAGGGTAACAATTTCGTTCATTAACGAGTTTGCCACCCTTATTCGCATTTCAAAAATATTTGACTGAGCAGATTCTACATTCTATTTGGCAATTTTCACTTTAGTACATCTTCTCAATGATATCGATGTACATTTCGTTTATTTGCTTTCTCTTCACCTTCATGGTTGGGGTCAACTCTCCGTCCTCCTGGTCGAGTCTTTTGTCGAGAATCGAGAATTTCTTTATTGTCTCAACCCGCGCCAAATCAGTGTTCACATTTTCCACCTCTTCATTTATCAGTTTTACAATATCAGGATTCTTTGAGAGGCTTGAGTACGTTGTAAAGGGAATTCTGTTGTCCTGGGCATATTTTGTAACGTTCTCCTCGTCGATCAAAATCAGTGCGGTCAGGTATTTTCTCTTTTCACCAATGACCACAGCATCGTTGATATACGGAGACATCTTTAGCTTGTTTTCGATGAACTGCGGGGCGATGTTCTTACCACCAGATGTAATCAGGATATCTTTTTTTCTGTCGGTGATTGTGAGGAACCCCTCTTCGTCCAACACCCCGACGTCCCCGGTGTAAAGCCAGCCATCGATGAGGGTATCCTTGGTGGCCTGAGGATTTTTGAAATAGCCCTTAAATACATTTCCCCCCTTCACCAAGATTTCGCCATCTTCGGCGATTTTTAATTCCACCCCGGGAAGGGCCTGTCCCACAGTTCCGATTCTAATATTGTCACCCAGATGAATAGTGGCAGGCCCCGTGTCTTCCGTCTGGCCGTAAACCTCTCTCATTGGTATCCCGATGGCGTGGTAAAATTCGAGAATCGCCGGCGAGATTGGAGCGGCTCCGGAGATGATAAATCTGGCTCGTTCCAACCCAAGACGTTCTTTTAGCTTTCTCATTACGGTAAGGTGATAGAAGTGGTAAATAAGTTTGAGTCCAAAAGGCGCTCCTTCGGGTGAAAACTTCGCCCTGGTGTACTTCATGCCGACGTTTATGGCTCGATTAAAGATATTTCTTTTAAACCACGTGGCCTCTTTCATCTGAAGGATAATCGACGAGTGATATTTCTCCCAAATTCTTGGGACGCCAAACACAACGGTGGGGGAGACTTCCTTCATGTTGTCGGTTACTGTATCTAAATTTTCGATAAAATTTGCTGTATAGCCAAAATAGATGCCGTTAAAAACGGTCATTACCCTCTCGGCGATGTGCGACAGTGGCAGGTATGATAGTATTTCATCGTCATGGAAAATTGGGTTTGTTTTTCCCAGGGCGTCGGTCGTCCAGAGAATGTTGTGGTGGGTAAGCATCGCCCCCTTTGGAGGGCCGGTGGTTCCTGACGTATAGACGATGAGAGCGGTGTCGTTTGTATTAATGGATTTCAGCCTGTCTGTGATGGCGCTTGGGTTTTTTTCTTGATACCCTTTGCCGAAATTTAAGAACTCCTCAAAGCTCATCACCATCGGATCGGAAAACTGTTTGAGACCTTTCATGTCGATGACTATTATCTTTTCGAGGATTGGGAGACGATCCCTCACCTCCAGTGCCTTATCCAGCTGTTCCTCATCTTCAACAAAGTAGAAGCGAGATTCGGAATGGTCGAGAATATAGTGAACTTCGGCAGCGGCGTTGGTTGTATAGATTGCAGTTGTAATCCCTCCCGATGTCTGGATACCCATGTCAATGAAAAGAAATTCTGGGCGGTTTTCGCTTATGAGCGCCACCCTCTCGCCTTTTTCCACCCCAAGGGAGAGGAGCCCGCTGGCAACCCCTCTGGCATTCTCGGCGTATTCCCCCCAGGAAATGTCTCTCCAGATACCAAACTCCTTTTTTCTCATGGCCACTCTCTCTTTTTCACTCTCTGCCCTGCTGTAAAGGAACTCCGGCACTGTATCAAAGGCCCCTAATTCGTCTTTATGTATAGCGGTTTTCAACCCCTTGCCTCCACGAAATGAATTTTTTTGTTTTGTTAGATACTGAAAGACTGTTACCTAAATTTAATTCAGATTTAAAACTGCCCCATCAACGCTGCCACATGAGCCCTTCTCTACTCTTGAAAGATAAATTAAAAATCACAAACCCTATAAATCGACAAATATAAGGGAAAAACCCTGGCACAACCTTGAG
>JAUWME010000295.1 GCA_030613285.1 Candidatus Zymogenus sp.
AAAGGGACAGGATCAAGTCATGGGATTATTGAACTACATATTACTAAAAATGGTGAGTTGATACAAGGATTTTATTGCTGTTAAATAAAGTTGGGCAGTTGGTAAAGGTTGTCGCTTTGTGGTTAAGGTGCAGGGTGCGGAGTTTGTTGTGGGAGGGGTAGGGCGGGTTGTCTGGTGGTAGGAACAACCCGATTGAAAACGCCTGACTGTGTCGGGCTTGGCGATATTCTTAATAGGTAAGGACACGGCGCACCGTGTCCCTACACCTTCACCTGTCATTTTCTTGGGAAGCGGGAATCCAGTAAATATCAATCTGGATTCCCAATCAAGTTGGGAATGACAGAATAATGGATTCCATTTGTCTTGCAGGCAATAACAGTTCTTGCGGTCTTTTATCCACCAAGCAATCTACGGAATAATTGTGCCTCCGAAATTGGTAATGTCTATTGAATCCACCAAGCCGGGATTGGCGGGATAAGGATTGGGATAATTCCCCGACCAGACCGATGGAGCGCCGCCGTTCTCGGGCGTAAAAACGTTACCCGCCCAATTTACGTAACTGGACGTTGTGCCTCCTGCATCCTCCAGCCACAGTATATAGCGAGTAATTGCGCCGTCTATCGTTCCGTAGTTGCCGTTGAAGCGAGTTGTAAGGGATGCATTTCCTATTAGATTGCCAGATCGGAGGTATGCCCCATATGCATTGGTATTTGACACAACATTCATATAGTTTTTATTGATGTCGGCGAAAATGCCGCCGTTAACGACATAAAGCAAACACCCCACTGCATAAGAATTTCCCTGGATATTTGACATGTAGTTTTTGGAAATCTCAGCGAAGATGTAGTCGGGAGTATAAAAGTGAATCCCGCACGCGCCATTGTTGTTGGACCTTACGTTTATAGTGTTTCCCGAAATAATTACAGGCCTTGTTTCTGAGCCTATGTTGCTGCCGGTGCTCGAAATAAGGTAAATGCCACAGGATTCGGTATCCCCCAATATCCCGCCTGACATATCGTTTCCGGTGATTTTGGCGAAGATGTCGTTGTCGGCTCCATAGGTGTATAAGTGAATCCCGTACGCGACATTCCCCGTAGATTCAATATTAAAGGTATTACCTGAGATGATCGCGGGATTCCGCTCTGTTCCCAGCGACCCCGTGAAAGTTGAATTGATCCCAACGGCAAACCAGGCCCTGGATATTTCAAATAGATTGTTTGTTATCCTGATTCCTGAGCCTCCGGCTCCTGCAAGGATATCGATACAGTAACCGCTGCTATTACCGTCAAAGCCAAGACCCGTAACCTCAAGATTTGCGGCGTTTAGCTCCAAAGTGTTGTTTATCGTCGGGTGGCCGGTATAGGGCATGTTGATGATGTTGGAATATTTCGGGTGGTTTGCCCCGGAGCCCCAGAGGAGAAAATCCGCTATGGAGAGGGTCAGCGATCCCGGAGCCGCCGCTTCGTCCACCGGAATTGCAGCGGAGCTGTTCATGACATGGATGGTTTTTACCGTCCCGGCCAAAATCTTTGCGTTGTTGGCAAGGGCGTAGGATACAGTGGCGTAAGGATTGTTCTTGGTGCCGTCTCCCGTTACATCGCTTCCCGTCTCGCTCACAAAGACCACATCTTCAACCTGACCGCCCACGCCGGGGATATTGCCGTTATCCTCATCCACAACCACCTTTACGTCCACGTCCCTCCTTGTTGGCTCCACCATCCTCTCTTTAAGCTCCCGGCTTCGGGTCATCATGTCGCCGATACCCTCAAAGGGGTTTCTGCCGGTGACCAAATTACCAATGGAAAAGGGCACCTCCAGGGTAACTTCCCCGTAGTGCTGGGCCTTACTGTAATTGTCGTGGTGAAATTCGTAGTTCAAACGGATGAAGTCGGTGGGGATAACCTCAAGCCTTGCCTGAAAGCCGTTGATGTCATCCACAATCTTGCCAAAATAGTTGTAGCCGCCCACGTAGGCCCATGTCTCTACGTAGTCGGAGAGATATGGGATCCTCACACCCGCCTCGTAGTCGATGCCCCGCATGGGTTCTTCGACCCTTCCGCTGTCAAAGATTATCCCGGTGTTGGAGAGAAAATAGTTGGCGTATTCAGTCCCCAACCCATCTATCTTTGCATCGGATAGCGGATGGTAATAGTTGAAGCGGGCGGTGAGTCCCAGAGCAAAGGGTTCAAGGGGGATATCAGACATCGCCTCAAGCCCCATTCCCAATTGGTTGTGATCCGTACCCCAGTCAGTCTTTCTTTGGTCATAATACACATTGGCTCCCAGTATCAACTTGTCGTCCCAGAAGAGACGTCTGTACCCCACGCCGGCGTTTATCTCCCAGCCATTGTTGCTGTTGGGTGTGTACTTAATATTACCAAAGACGATGTTGCTGTCATCCTGGTAGAATGGCACCAGCAAATCCATTATGTACAGCGTCCTTGAATCCGACCCGAAGCGAATGCCGGGCCGAAAATATACACTGTAGCCAGTATCACCTTTCGGTTCACGGTCTGCCACGGTTTTGTCTCTTTTATCCACAGTATCTTTCTTTTTATACTTTTTTGCTAAATCAGGCGTTTTGTTTGCTTCGATTTTTGCAAGCTCTATTGATTTCTGATAGTCTGCATACGATTTTTCAGATTGACCTAATGCAGAATAACCTTTCGCCCTTGTCAAATATCCCAGTGACAAATTCGGCGCAACCATGATTGCCTGGGTACAAAGGTCAACCATCTTTTCATATTCGTGCTTGTTGGCCATCTTCAACGCTTCGGCAATTAATCCAAATGCCTTTTCATCATTGTCATCTGCCAGCGTAAACGAAGTCAGGCTGAAAATCGCAATCAAAACGAAGACACCAATGAGCAGCCTTTTTTTCATGATACTACTTCCTCCTTTTGTAGGAATGGTTCAATGGTTTGCATAAATACATTTGCATAAAAAAAGTATATAATCAAGCACATTTCCCATTTTTTTCTTGACAACGTTGCTGCAGCGCAGTACGCTATTATCGTATCCCGATAACAAACACCGATAACGGTTTCCGATGACAAGAACCGATGGAGATAGATTGTGATGAATAGTAAACTAAATATTTCGTAGAAAACAGTAAACAAAAGGGAAAAAGATGAACAGTGAAATCTATTCAGGCTTTATTCGCCTGCACATCCTTTACCATGCATCAAAGGAGCCGATCTTTGGCCTGGGGATTATCGAGGAGTTGAAAAGCCACGGCTATAACCTAAGCCCCGGAACCCTCTATCCCATCCTCCACAAGATGGAGGATGTCGGCTATCTCAAGTCCGAGAAAAAGCAGGTGGGTAAAAAAATCAGACGACTCTACGAGATTACCCCCGGTGGTGTGGAGGCGTTGCACGACGCCAGAATGAAGATAAAAGAGCTCTTTAGGGAGCTCATTGAAGAGGAATAGAAAAGATGGTAAAAAGAAATAGACCAGTCCAAAGCAATAGCAGTTTGAAATATGTCAAATGCACAACTTGCACCAAGCACCTTGTGGAGATTGTGTACGACAGGGCTCCGTGGTTTCGTCTCCTGCGGTGGCCGATGATCTTGGGGATGAAGGCCCTTTCTCGATATCACGGTATCAACCCAAAAGATTACCCAGTAAGAACCGAGGAGTGTTACGGCTGTGTGAGATTTATGAAGAATGCCCTCAAGGAAAAATCGCCGGCATTTGTCCGGCTTAACGAAATAGTAAACCCCGTTTTTAATCGTATCAGGGATTTAATTGTAACAGAGGACGAGAAAGTCAAGGCTGTTGATTTTGCCCGCTCTGCAATGGACTCTTTTGAAAAGGAGAATAAATAATGGATTACCTCATCGTTTCAGTATTCGCCCTTGTTGTTTCGGCATTGACTTTCTTTTCAGGGTTTGGACTTGGGACACTATTGATGCCGGTCTTTGCACTCTTTTTCGATGTCGAGATTGCCATTGCTGCCACAGCCCTTGTGCACCTTGCCAACAATATCTTCAAGGTGGTTTTGGTGGGTAGAAGTGCCGATTATAAGATAGTTGCACTCTTTGCCCTGCCGGCGGCAGTGGCGGCGGTGGGGGGTGCGATACTCCTTCAGACCATCTCAA
>JAUWME010000471.1 GCA_030613285.1 Candidatus Zymogenus sp.
TAGTGAAAAAAGGATAAAAGAGTTTGCGGCACAAGGTAAATTATTTTAACACTTCAAAGCCAAAGTGAGAAAAACGATAACTCATCCAACAAATATTTCCACAAAAAAATCCACTTTTAAGAAACCTACCCCCCTTAATCAGTTCTCATTTCATAAATCTGAATTCTGTGATAGAATAAAAGCCAAACAGAAACTAAATCATTTTTACACTTTTTTGGAGAAACAATATGATTATCAGAATCATTCTGCTGTTAATTGTAGCGGCTTTCTGCGGCTCAATAGGCATGGCTCTTGTGGGCTACAACAAGAAGGGGTGCATGGCCTCAATTGCTGTGGGCTTTATCGGCGCAATCTTGGGCACCTACCTCTCAGATCTCCTCGGTCTTCCAATTCTATTGACCCTAAAGGTGGGCGGTGTCAATTTTCCCATAATCTGGGCAATCATCGGGGCGGTTGTTTTTTCTCTCCCGCTGAGCCTCCTCTTTGGGGGGAGAAAATAGTTTAAAGAATTAATACTAAGGAATACAAGCAAGGAGAAATTGAAGTGAATTTTTTTGATTTGGGCGTGGGAAGAAAATCCCCTTTACATCATTTACCCATTTTAATCATTTCAGTTGCGGTACTGATTGCACTAATCACTTTTTTGGGGCCACACGATGGGTGGCTAAAAAGTGAGGCGGCCGAAGAGACGACGACATACGATGTAGTCATTGTCGGTGCAGGGATTTCCGGCCTGACCGCAGGGGACTACCTTCATAAGGATTACAACATCGTTGTCCTCGAAAAGAACCAACGCCCTGGGGGAAGGGCCATCTCTGGGCATTACAAAGGGTTCACCTACGCCAAGGGGGCGGAGTATATCGGGAAACCGTACGGTGCCCTAAAACGGATATTGTCCCAGCTAAAGATCGAACCGAAGGAGATTCCATCCCCCATGGATGCTTACTATCAAGACGGAAAGTTTTACTTTGGCGAGGAGGGCATTGCCCTGATGTACATCGACAAGTGCGGCCTTGATAATTTCAACGACTTCATCTCTACGATTAAAAAATACGCCCGGAACTACGACGACATCCCCGATTTCGACCTCAATTCCGATCTTGCCAAACTGGATAACATCAGCGCCAAATCGTGGTTTGAAAAGGAGAACTTCCCAGAAATTATAATCGAGCGGTACAACATTGCGGCGCGGGGACTCTTCGGGGCAAACCTTGGGGAGATATCCGCCCTGAGCGCCATCCCGGAGATCGCCTTTGAATACCTGGGGTCTCCAACCATCAAAGACGTTGGGTCCCTTGAGTCCACGGCACCAAAGGGGAAATACTCCACCGGTTCGTACACCTTTTTGGGGGGAATTGCCGAGGTGACCACTGCCCTGGGAAAGGAGCTTGGGGATAGAGTCTGGTACGGCAAGACCGTTACCGATGTCTCCAAAAACTATGGGAAATATGTTGTTACGTTTGTTGACGAGATAGGGGAAGAGGAAGTTGTTTTTGGGAGAGTTGTGATCCTTGCCGTTCCGGCACCAGTGGCTCTAAAAATCGCCCCGACCTTAATCATCGGTGAGAAAAAGGCCATCATGAGTAAAATCGAGTACTCGACATACCTGACGGTCTCCCTCATCAGCGAGGAGCCGATTTTTGAGGAGGCATTTGATCTGGCAGTCCCAGACGAGATGTTCTTCACCGATGTTTACGACGCCACCTGGGTGGAGAAATATTATTCTAATACAAAGAGGAAAGAGGACGTTCACATCGCCGTTGTTTACATCCCGCCAAAGAGCTACAAAGATAGAAGCCTCATCAAAATGACCGACGGGGAGGTCGTCGACAATGTTTACAAAGATCTGGAGAAGATTTTTCCGGGGGTACGTGAGAATGTCATAAAGTATGAAGTTGAGCGTTTTTTGTACTCCTTTCCGGTGATGACGCCGGGTGCCTACCGACGGCTGACCCGATTAAATCTGTTGAACACTGGGACTTTGTTGTTGGCGGGGGATTACCTGATTTACCCCACGATTGAGTCTGCTGTGGATTCCGGCTTGTTGGCGGCAGAGCGTGCGGCGGCGGAGCTGGGGAGATAGGGGGGAGTTTTCATTCTATTTTTTGCTTTTTTTAAGGCATCTTTTGGTACAATAGCAGTGGCTGCCCGCCCACAGCCTGTAGGGAGGCATAAGGTTAATTCAATCAAGGAGGGGATAGCAACGTGATTGACAAAGTGAATCTGAGAAAAAAGTTCGATCTCTTCACCGAGCACTGGAGTCCAAAGATCTTGGGGGAGATGAGCGATTCTTATGTCAAAATCGTAAAAATAAAGGGTGAGTTCGTCTGGCACCGGCACGATGCCGAAGACGAGATGTTCTTCATCGTCAAAGGAAATCTTGTAATAAAAATAAGGGATACAAAAGAGCGGGAGATTACCCTCTCCGAGA
>JAUWME010000447.1 GCA_030613285.1 Candidatus Zymogenus sp.
ATCATCGCCTCGATAATCCCAATTAGCTTTTCTCTTTCCAATTCTTAATAAACCCCGACAGTCCCAATTATTAGTAAATCTCGCCAGCCCCAATTTTTATTATTCCCCAACAGCCCCAATTAACTTTTTTCTATCAAATACTCACTAAACCCTGCCAGCCCCAATTCTCATTTACCCCGACAGCCCCGACAGCCTATTTATTTTGGTCAATTGCGCTAAAAATCCTTATGATTCCAAAGGGTTGCGCCTGATATATCCTGATTATCCTGTTTTTGATGAGCTCCAAGAGCGCAAGAAACGTAACGACAATTACCATCGGTTCAGAACCCCGTTCAAAGAGTTCCTCAAAAACCATTTCACCACGCTTTGTAATCAACTCCGAAAGCTCTGCTATCCTTTGAATAAGGCTTAGCTCGTGAATGTCAACCTCATGAATCGTATCCTTCGGGGCCTCCATGAGGACTTTTCTGAGGGCCGAAACAAGCTGGTAGATTGAGAGATCTTCCAAGACTTCATCTTCAGTGCTTATAGATGTTTCCGCACCCTTTAGAAAGACGTCCCGCATTAATATGTCGAAGTTATCGAGTTTGTCCGCCGCTTCTTTGAACCTCTCGTATTCCATAAGTCTTAGGGCAAGTTCCATCCTTGGGTCTTCCTCCTCTTCTTCGTCCATTGTTGGCAGAGGCGGGAGGAGCAACTTTGATTTTATGAGCGCCAAGGTTGAGGCCATGACCAGATACTCGCCGGCCACATCAAGGTTTAGAACCTGCATATATTCAATATGATCCATATATTGTTTGGTTATCTCGTAGATGGGGATGTCAAAAATGTCGTATTCGTTTTTCTTGACGAGATACAAAAGGAGATCAAGGGGGCCCTCGAAAATTTCAAGTTTAACCCTGTATGATTCTCCTTCCCAGTGTTCGGCTTGCACTTTATTATCCCCCAAAACGAAGCATTACATTTGCAATCTTTGTTCCCAGCAGGAGATATGAAAAAAGATAGATTGCCTTTCCAAAGACGATTTTAAGGGGTGTCAGGAATAGTAGTCCAATAACGATAAATATCCCGAAAGGCTCAACGCGGGAATACGTCTCTGCCGCCCTGTCGGGCAAAAGCCCCACTGCAATCCTTCCCCCGTCCAGGGGTGGCACCGGTGTAAGGTTAAATATCCCCAGAACGATTGAGAGTATAAACGTGTAAAAGAGTATGGTGGCCCCAGAGGATACAAGTGACATGGGAAATGGAACGAAGACGTTTGGGTTTATATCGGGAAAGAAGATAAACAGTGTCCTGAGAAGAATTGCCACAACGATGGCAGTTGCAAAATTTGCGGCAGGCCCCGCCGCCGCCACAAGCACCATACCTTTCTTCGGATTTTTGAGCCGTAAAAAATTTACAGGAACGGGCTTTGCGTAGCCGAAGAGGAAAGGGAAGTTCATGACCAAAAGAAAAAGTGGGATGATGACCGTTCCCATGGGATCAATGTGGGGGATCGGGTTTAGGGTCAACCTTCCGGCGTCCCGGGCCGTGGTGTCTCCCAGCTTCAGGGCCGCATAGCCGTGGGCCACTTCATGAAACACAATTGCTACAAAGATCGGGATGATCCAGAGCAGGGCTTTTCTTACCATATCTAATATGTCAATACTCATCGATTTTGAGTTTAGCCTCCTTTTAGTATGCTAATCTGTTTGAAGTATGTTTGTGCCGAAAAATTGGCGAATAGACCCAAAGTTTGTATATCTAAAACCATATATTATGCCACAAAACCGCCGACAGTGGAAACAAAAAACGTCACTAATGGTAAAACAAATTGCTTTTAAACTTACCTTTTGATTCTTAAACTTAAATATTGTCTAAAATATCTCCATAAAATTTAGCATATCGTCTAAACCCCAGAGACGTCCTCTTTTGGGATTTCCTTGGTCATCTTTAGTTTTTCTGCCACCGCAGGAAGATATTTTTTCTTCACATATTCAATCTCAGACTTCTTGCCGTCAACCTTGCCGTCAAGCCGAAGCATTAAAAGATCATCCAATATTTCTCCGAAGATGTCCCCCGGTTCAAGACCCAGATTGACAAGGTCTTTTCCTCTTGTCTCAATTTTGATGTTTCTTGACGCTGATATAAATTTGGAGATGCGCCGCCGGGTTCTTTCCCTTGTGGATATGGCCAGCATAAAAAGGAGACTTGTAAGCCTAAGGTCTTTGAGGATGGTATATACATCGCTGGGCGCAGGGGTTTTGGCAACGGCCAGTTTGTTTATGGCCAAATCAACGCCGTCAAGTTCGGTCGTTACCAGTTTCTTCTCGGTCGGCAAGAACATCAGGCGGGTGAGGAGTTCATCCAGTTCTTTACCGCCAAGTTTGAAAGTGAGGGCATAAAAATAGAGCCGTCTTTTGTCGTACTCTTCATCCATAAAGAGAAGATCGTACCACGACGAGACCTCCTTGACCCTGTGAAAGGCTTTTTTTACGGTCTTGTTGGCGGTAAGTTTGGGATGGATGAATTTTAATAGGTCAAAGGATGCCAACCTCTCTATGATGAGGTATGGGTCTTCTTCGTCAAAGATGAGCTTCAGCTCTGCGTGCAAACGCTTTCCCTTGAGGCGTTCAAACACATTTATCTTAACGGCGTTTTTAATCAGTTTTTCGGTCTGTTTGCCAATG
>JAUWME010000299.1 GCA_030613285.1 Candidatus Zymogenus sp.
GGTGAAATGCTTGTCAGGCTGGGAGAAGAGAGGGAAGAAATTGTGGCCCTCACAGCGGACTTGGCAAGTTCAACGAAAATAGGTAAATTTGAAAAGAGTTTTCCGGAGCGTTTTGTCAATGTCGGCATTGCCGAGCAAAACCTCTTTGGGATTGGCGCGGGGCTTGCGCTGGCAGGGTATATCCCATTCATCTCAACATTTGCGATCTTCGCATCGTTGAGAGCAGGCGAGCAGGTCAGGACAGATATCTGTTATCAGAACCTCAACTGCAAAATAATTGCAACACATTCCGGCGTATCGTTTGGTCAGGCCGGTTCCACACACCATTGTACCGAGGACATCTCGGTGATGCGATCGTTTGCGAACATGACGGTCATCGTGCCAGCGGACGGCATCGAAACCGCCCAGGCGGTAAGGGCCTCGGTCGACTGGCCCGGCCCAGTCTATATCAGGATCGGGAGAGGCTTTGAGCCGTGGGTCCACAAAGACGACAAATACGATTACCAGATAGGCAAGGGAATAGAGATGGTCTCCGGGACTGATCTTACAGTCATTGCCTGTGGCCCCTCGGTTTATGCTGCCGTGGATGCCGCAAAGACCCTGAAGGATCAGGACGGGCTTTCTATAAGGGTCATTGACCTTCATACAATAAAACCCATCGATAAAGAGATTATTGAAAAGGCGGTAGCCGATACAAGGAGAATAATTACCTTTGAAGACCACAACATTATGGGTGGACTTGGGAGCGCCGTGGCAGAAGTAATCGTCGAATCGGGCAAGGGGTGTGCCTTTAAGAGGGTTGGTATTCCCGATGAATATTCTATTGTCGGATACCCGGAAGACCTATACAACCACTTCAAAATTGATACCGAGGGCGTTATCGAAACAGTCCGTGAGGTTATGGGTAAAGAGTTTGAAGAAGACGAGGACTGGGAAGACGAAATGTAGAGCAAAAGCGATTCAGGATCAAATTAAAAATAGTAAGGAGGCGATATCAATATGCCTGACGATAAATATGTCCTTGCAAGGATTATGCTTAGGGCCGCCATCCCATTGACCAAAGTCCTCATTGAGGATGACCCAAAGATGCGGGAAAAGTATCGAGGGTTTGATAAGGTCGTTCAGTTCGAGGTGAAAGGGAGCGATGATCTGGTTACGGTTTTGAATTTTGTCGATGGGATACCAGAGTTTAGCTTTAAGCGACACGAAAATCCTGATGTGAATTTCGTGTTTAAAAGTGCCAGCCATATAAATAAATTCTTGGGTGGCAAGATTACGATATTACCGAAGATAGAAGGTTTTTTCAGTGAGTTCGGCACCGTGATGAAAGTTGTGCCGTTGCTTTTGGGGTTGACACTGCTTTTGCCCAACAAAAAACCAAAAGACCCGATAAAAAGGAAGTTGAAGGTCAAGCTTCTCTTTTATATGTTGAGCTCCGGCCTCTCGCAGATGAATAAGGCAGGTGACGAGGAGTTTAAGGAATTTACAGAAAAAATGCCGGATCGTGTCATCCAGTGGACGTGTCTTCCCGATGGCCCTAATGCGTATATCAGAATCAAAAGGGGCAAGACAAAAGCAGGAAGAGGATCCTACACAAGGAGAAAACCCTTTATTGATATGCAGTTTGAGAGCGTAGATTCTGCCATTAAGGTTCTGACAAACGAGGTTGATCTCATCGATGCAGTAAAAGAGGGCTATCTTACTCAGATTGGATCGCCGGAGTACGGGGCAAAGCTGGGCTCATATATGCTCAAAATCGATCAGTGGATCAGAGAGGCCTAATCAAATCAGCTGTATCGCAATATTATGTTGCAAAACTCTCTGCGGTTGCGGTAAATGATAAAAAAATCTCATTCAAGAGAAGTATATTGAATAAGGACGGCGACGAAGCAATCGGCTAATGCGTAGACAAGGGGCTCAAGCCCCTTGTTGGGGGATGCGATTGTGTGAAGGACGATTGTGTAGAGGCGTATTGCAATACGTCCCTGCTACTAAGGATTTGGAAGTTTAGCTGCCCGATTGACACGCTCCCTGCAGTTGTTCTTAAATGACAAAATAGAAAGGGAATTTGTGAAATGTAAGATTCTTTTATCATAGGAGGGGATATGGCTGAACTTAAAAAGGCCTTGAAGCTCAGAACCGTGGTGGCCACGAGCGCCGGTATGGCCATGGCGACGTCCTGTTACGTTGCCGGTATCCAGATTGCAAACATGGTGGCCGGACAGACCGCGTGGATAGCAATCCTTGTAGCCGGAATAATGTGTATGTTCTCTGCCCTCTGCTTTTCGGAGCTGAGCGGGATGTACCCATCGGCGGCGGGACTAAAACTGTACATCGAAAAAGCCTTCGGCGAGAAAACCGCAATCATCATTGGTGCCTTTTATGTCATCTGCGCCATAGCAATCGTTGGCCCAGAGACCCACGTTTTGAGCAAAGTAATCGGTGAAGTTTTCCCCAAGGTGCCGGCATTGGTTTGGATATTTCTCTTCCTTGGTGTCATTGCACTAATAAACCTAAGAGGAATAATTGTTACCGGGTGGGTGCAGGATGTCCTCTCCTACACAATGATAGCGTTCATGTTGATAGTTGGTATCTACGCTATATCAATCTCCGGTGTTGAGATGAAAGAGTTTTTTCACCCCGGAGATGCAATGAGTGTCGTCAATGCTGCGGCCGTGGGAGTGTTTTTGTATGTCGCATTTGAGTGGGTGACACCGTTGGCAGAAGAAGTCACCGACGGCATGATGATCCCAAAGGGGATGCTCATGGCTGTGGGGATTTTGTCGGTTACTTACGTCATCTTCATCACGGGGATGACATCTCTAATTGACAAGGGAATTCTTGGAGCATCCCCCATACCCCATATGATAATGGGAGAAGAGCTCTTTGGACAAGCTGGAATCTATGGCTTTGCGTTTATGAGCGTAATGGCGTCACTGACGTCGTACAATGCGGGTTTTATGAATTTTTCCAGATTTATGTATGCCATGGGGAGGGACAATGTTCTCCCCAGGGTATTCTCAAAACTTCACCCAACATACGCAACACCTTGGTTTGCCATACTCTTCATGTTTATAATTTCTGTCATCGCATCGATTTATATCTTTTTTACAGAAGAGTTCATGAGGCTTATCATGGTCACCGCCGCCATTGAGGTGATTATTTACATCGCCATGGCCGTAGCTTTGATAAAACTTCGGTTTTCAAAGAAAGATGATCCACGCCCATTTAAAATTCCGGGGGGGATACTAATTCCCATTATAACAATCATCTTCTTTCTTGTCCTGTTGGCGGGGATATATACCGAAGACATTACAGTGCTGTATATAATGGTTGTGATCTTTGCTTTTTGTGTCCTCTACACGATGACAGTGGTGCCAATATTAAAAGCCCGCTACGAGGCGAGGATGGCAAAACGTGTCCCCAGAAGGAGGCGTCCCGGAGGGTCGGGATAAATTGTGTAAGTTTGTAATCTCTTTTGAACCTAAAAAATAGTTTTACTAAAAAAACCAAGGAGTTCTAAAATGAAGGTAGGCGTTCCAACTGAAATCAAAGCAGAAGAAAATCGTGTTGCCCTGACCCCTGCCGGTGCAGCCGCATTTACGGGCCACGGACATGATATTTTTGTCCAAAAAGGAGCTGGGCTTGGAAGTGGTCTTACTGACAAAGAATATGTGGCCGCAGGCGCCAAGATACTTCCAGACAAAGAGGCGGTATGGGCTGAGTCTGAAATGATAATAAAGGTAAAAGAACCCATCGGGCCAGAGTTTGACCTCATGGACGACCAGATACTCTTTACTTACCTTCACCTTGCGGCGGACGAAGAACTGACCAATAAACTCCTTGCCACAAACATTACAGGCATCGCCTACGAAACAATCCAGCTTTCAGATAGTTCTCTTCCCCTTCTGGCGCCAATGAGCGAAGTGGCAGGAAGGCTATCCATACAGATGGGCGCCCGTTGTCTCGAAGCGATAAGCGGAGGCAGGGGGGTGCTAATTTCTGGAGTGTCGGGTGTGCCGCCGGCAAAGGTTGTAATCCTGGGTGCTGGGATTTCCGGCTCCAATGCCTGC
>JAUWME010000072.1 GCA_030613285.1 Candidatus Zymogenus sp.
CGTGGGAGAGCCTTCTATTTACCAGCTATTGATGATGAGAGATAACGACTTTTCTAATATTTTCAAGATAAAGTCAGACTTTGATCCGGTGATGCTAAAAAACGAAGAGAATATTAAGGGTTACGCCTCTTTCATCAAAATGACCACCGATGAGGAGGGGCTTTTACCCTTTGATAAAAGTGGAGTGGCAAAGATTGTGGAGTATGGAGTCAGGGAGAGCCGTTCCCAGAAAAAGATAAGTTCGAGGTTTCCAGAGATTGCCGACGTCGTTCGGGAGGCTTCCTACTGGGCGGAGTCCGATGGGAAGAAGATAGTTGGCGCTGAGCACATCAGACGCTCCATTGAGGAGAGAATAAAGCGAGTCAACATGACAGAAGACAAAATTATGGAGCGGATTAAAGATGGGGTCTTGATGATAGATACTGAAGGGAGTGTTGTTGGGCAGGTAAACGGCTTGGCTGTCTATTCCTTGGGGGAGCACAGTTTTGGCGCTCCAAGCAAGATTACCGCCGTAACGTCTTTGGGCCGCGGCGGGATTATTAGCATCGAGCGGGAGGCAAAGCTTTCGGGGAATATTTACGACAAGGGAGTTCTGATTCTGACCGGCTATTTGCGGGGCAAATACGCCCAGGATATACCCCTCTCCCTTTCGGCATCGTTGACCTTCGAGCAATCCTACTACGGGGTGGACGGCGACAGTGCCTCTTCAACAGAGGTCTATGCCATCATCTCGGCGCTGACAAAGACCCCACTGAGGCAGGATATTGCCATTACGGGTTCGGTAAACCAGAAGGGGAGGGTGCAGCCCATTGGTGGTGTCAATGAAAAAATCGAGGGTTTTTTTGACGTATGCCAAGACCGCGGTCTTACCGGTACCCAGGGGGTTATGATCCCAGACACCAACATCGACGACCTGATGTTGAAAGACGATGTGGTTGAGGCTGTAAAGGAGGGGAAGTTTCATATCTACAATGTCTCGACGATTGACGATGGGATTGAAATCTTGACGGGGATTACGGCGGGGGAGTTGTCCAAAGATGGAAAGTACCCTGAGGGGACGATAAACTATCTTGTTATCGAAAAGTTGACCGAAATTCATAAGAGGCTAAAGGAGCTTGGTAAGTCGGATAAGAAGGAGAAAGACAACGAGAAGGACAACAACAATGAAAAGGATGAGAAGGAGGGGGAGTAGCAGAATGTTAGAAATTTCTGCTTTCTTTTTTATTCCCCTACAAATCTTTTCAATAAGTCTCTGAACCGAAGTAAGCGGTTTATAAAAAAAGGAAGTGGAGCTTTACTACAATTGTAAGCGATTCCACTCCCTTTAAAGTGTTTAAACCAAGCAGTTTATTGAGAACTTTTTTTGTCAGAAAATCTGCAAAAAACAGTTCTATTCTGGTTTCATTATCAATGTATATTTAATGTCCTTTTCGACGCTTTCTCTGTCAAGGACGAAGGGTCGGTATTCATACTTGAGCCATTTATCTACCTGATCGTCGTAGTGGGGACTCATGAAATTTCCCGACACCCCGCCAGCCATTATCCTGAGAGAATTTTTGCTATCTGAAAAATCTATAATGTGCCTGAGGCCTGCCACATCGGTTACTTCCCACGATTTTTCCACATGATAAACTGTGGGACTGACTGTAAAGATGCTTCCTCCCATGGGGAAAGGCCCGATGTTCATCAAAGCCCCCATTAAAGGTGATTTCTTGCCAAAGGGGTGATAAATGGTCAGGGTATGAAGCTTCCCCCAAATCCATTTGTCCTGATTATCGCCCATCTCCTCTTCAAGATACTGAACACCCTCCTTGAAGCTCTTTACAAAAATGGCATTGAGGTCTTCTGTCTCTGATGTATCGGGGTCGTCAAACCAAGGCGATTGACCCTTGTCGATTAAATACCTCAGGGCATTAAAGGGGATGTTTTTGTTTTTGCCGACATAAAGATCGTAAAGCTCATCCCCCAGCCTTGCCTTAAAGGTATTTTCCACAAGGTTGTTCACAAAGGCGTGAAAGACCGCTGGGGGAACTCCGTCAGCGTTTGCAACAAAGTCCCAGTCTGTCAGGAGCGACAGGGCCTCACTTTCACTTTCAGTGAGTTCAACTCCAGAGATGGCATTTTCTAATATCGGTACCCAGTCTCTGGCCAGCAGGACAAGGTAATCGGCTTGCATCTCCTTAAAGTCCTCTACGCCAAGCTTCTCCTTCTCTTGGAGCATTTCCGCAATCCTCGTAAACCGATCCGGGTTGGCAAAGTTGGAAGCAATAGTGTACGGATAGTCATCTCCCACCGTCTTGTTGTTGGCTGTGGCAATCCACCCTTGGGCTGGATTTCTCATGTGAGGTTGTTTTTCTGTCGGCACATACCCATTCCATTCATGTTTGCCGTCCCAGCCGGGAAGGGGAACATCTCCCTTAAAACCATTCCGTATGGGGATACCCATCGCCAGCCAGAACCCGATGTTCCCCTGATCATCGGCGTAGACCCAGTTGAGACCGGAGCACTTGTGATATCCGGCCGCCTCTTCGAGGTCATCAATATTTTTTGCCTTGTTTGCAAAATAAAATCCGGCAATGGAATTTGGGAAGTCGGGGGCAGTCCACTTAAGGGACATGGAAAACCCTTCTGCTTCCTCAATTTTATTTACGTCATCGATTATCGGCCCGTGTCTGGTAATCCTTATTTCGATGGGGACATCTTCACCATCTTTGACCTTGATGACATCCTTTTTTACGATCATCTCCTCCCACTTTCCCATGTACTTATATTTGTAGGGATCATCCGGGTGTATCTTTTCGATGTAGAAGTCGGCGTCATCTGCGTTGATATTGGTAATACCCCAGGCGACGTGTTCATTGGCGCCGGTGATGATAGAGGCGCCACCGGGGATGGTGGATCCTGATACGTTCATGGTTGGTGTGACTAAATGGGCTTCGTACCAAACGGAAGGTACGCCAACGGCCAAGTGGGGATCGTTGGAAAAGATTGCCATCCCGGTCTCAGATTTTTCTGGTGAAACTACCCAGTTGTTGCTTGCGGTAATGCCCACGGGGCCGGTGATTTCCCGTGCTGTTTCTATCTGCTTTAAAATCTCCAAGGCTTTTTTTGCGATTGCTTTTTCAGTAGCTTTTGAAGTAAATTTTGCTATAGGATTTTCCCCTTTAGGAATAATTGTTGAGTAGCCCGGAGGAAAATCAATATAGATTTCGTTTGCCATCTCCGCCCCAACCCGCTCGCTTATGGCAGCATGGGTAAGCTCGCTTTTGATGGGGTAGTTTTGGTCCCAGGACATGTAGTAGTAAAACCCAATAATATCTACGGGTTTCCACGGTTCCGGCTCGTATCCCAAAAGAGTAAATTCAAAGGGGAGGCGACCCTTGCGATTTTCTTGGTAGTAATTTATGCCCTTTACAAAGGATTCAATGGCAACTTTTAGTTCGGGGGATAACTCAGCATATGAATCTTCCATGGATTTTGTGGCTGTTATAGTTCTGAAGAGAGTGTCAAAATGAACCAGCTTTTCTCCAAGGACTTCAGACAATCTCCCCTTGGAGGCCCTTCTTATCATCTCCATCTGAAACAGCCGATCCTGGGCTGTGCAAAACCCAAAAGCGAAATAGAGATCTTCATCATTTTGGGCATAGATGTGCGGCATTCCGTAGGAATCTCTGATTATCTCCACTTTGTCTTTGAGTTCGGGGGCCACAAGTTCCCCTTCGTAGTCCGGCAATGTTGACTTAAGAAAACTATAGGCAAAAACAATGACAACAAGGACAAGAACAACGACAACTCCGAGAATCCATTTTAAAACTTTCATAACGACCTCAATTAATATGTTTGAGTAATATTAAAATCTATGAGATACCTAATGGGAATCTTATAGTTTTAGGTGGAAAAAGTCAAAGAATATTTTCAGAGATCATTAGAAATCCATTTTTTGTACAGACTTTCTATTCAATTTTGTTTGAGAACATAGAAAAGGGATGTGTTTTTGAGAAAAAGGATAAAATTCACCAATAAGTTTATGTTTGATTTTTTCAGAAAAAGTGGCTACAATTTAGATTAATGGAATTTCTTAAAAAGGTTAAAGGGGGTTACAAATGAAAACAAATGTAGGAAAAGCTGATAGAGTTGCAAGGGTCATTATTGGTGTTGTTATACTATCCCTGGGTTTTTGGTTCAAGAGTTGGCTGGGGCTGATAGGGATAGTCCCAATTTTTACTGCGGCCATTGGGTGGTGCCCAGCATATCTTCCCTTTGGCATAAATACGTGTAAGACGAAAAAGAAATAGCCTTCAGAAATAAAAGAACTTCTATTCTGATAAAAAAGAAGCTCTTTGCAATGCTTGTCTATTTTGGTTTCTATTCCGCCATAAAAAATTGTTCCCTCACTATTTTATTAGATGAGATGGAGGATCAACAATGTGGGCGAGAGACCGCATGGATGCGCGCTTTTTAAAAGCAATGAAGCTGATATTTTTTAGATTTTATCCTGCTCATCCCCATACCGCCTGATAAACACTATTGAGTAAAATAGGCCAATCCCGATCCAATGCATATTTTCAAAAGAGAAATTATGGAAGTTAGAATCAAAAAGAGCGGCGGTAAAATACGCCAGAAGAAGGATGTATATCACTGATATTTCATCTGGTATCTTTTCTTCGAGAAAAATTTTTGTAATCTTAAATACAGGAAACAGCAACATATAAAGAAAAACGATAAAGGCAAAGATTCCCGCTCCGCAGAGCACCTCAATAAATATGTTGTGAGAATCAAGCTTCCGAAACTCCTTTTCGCTTAATTCCTTAAACTCCTTGAGATATTTCATTTTTTCAATCTTGTAGTTTCCAATCCCTACGCCTTTTAGGGGGTGGTCACGGAATATCTCAAAACCGAGCTTGTACAGTACAATCCTTACATTATCCGATTTTTTCTTATCCTTAACGATTTGCTTATTGTACATACTAATGACGGTGTCTTCCTTTTTGTTAAGGAAATGGACATGAAAAAACAGTGCAGGAACGATGAGGGTTACTATCGAAAACGCCAAAATCTTTTTGATCATTCCAGACGAGGTACCCCTGTTTTTTATTAAGGTTGCAATAACTATAATGGCTGAACCCAAAAAGATGGCGAGAATGCTCGATCTCAAAAAACTTATGAGATAGCCGTAAAGGACAACACCCCAGGACATGAGGAGGAAAAACTCCCAGCCCTTTCTCTTTTCGTTGATGAATCTTGATACAATATTAAGGGATCCAAGAAGGAGCGTGAATCCGTAGTTGAAGTTCATTATGAAAAATCCGAAGGCGTGGGGCAAGACAGTTTTGTTAAAGTAGGCAGCGTTTTTTGCGGGATAGATGTAAGGGATTAGGTAGAAACTGGAACTTACGTAAACTTGAAGAATTCCCAATAGTGCATTAACAACGGCTATAAAGGAGAGGATAGTTAATATATTTTTTATCTTTTCGGGTTTTTGTATATTTGTTGCAATGAGAAAGACGAGCATCCCCGATCCGATGTAGCTCCTAATAAAGTAAAATCCGACTTTAGAAGATTCAACCCCGACAAGGGACACAATTAGAAGGGCTATAAACAAAACCATTGGAAAAATAAAGTGGGAAGATAATTCAGTTTTTATTAGGCCAAAAAGAGCTTTCGATTTTAGCAGCATGTAAAACTGGATGAGAAACCCAACAAGAAGCAGTACCAGAAAGATTGAGACTGAGTATTTTCTTAAATAGTTAAAGGAGGTCTCGAAAATGGAGATGAGAAGTATATATGAATATGGATTAACAATGGTATCCCTGAGGTCTTTAAGGAGATTTGTTTGGTGGCTTGTAGTTCCAGTTATTTTGTCAATATCACTATTGCCCATTTTTACATTACTTTCCAATAGTATTTTGTCATTTGTCCCGGAGTTGAAGATGCCTTAAATCTAAAATATAAGCCGATGAATTGGCATCGGCCTTTGTTGTGGCAATTAGATTGGGCAACGAAACCTTATCCTTCCCATATTGTTGGCTACAAATTTATCACTTTGTGGTTTCTATTGTCAAATAGTTTCTTTAAACTGTATAAAAGATTGAAGGTTCAAAGTAAAAAATTTTGTCGGCGACACAGCTGCATCGAAAGCCACCTTGAAAAAGAGTGACATAATTATATTGCAGCTACGAATTTTCAAGGAAAGTCTTTACACTGCACCCAAAACAAGATATAATGTAACGTTTAATAGATTTAAAAAATGGCTGAGACATACATAAGGGTCAAGGGTGCCCGAGAACATAACCTTAAGAACATTGAGATAGTTATCCCAAGGGATAAACTTGTGGTCATCACGGGTATTTCCGGATCGGGCAAATCTACCCTTGCCTTTGACACCATCTACGCCGAGGGTCAGCGTCGCTATGTGGAATCTCTTTCTGCATATGCTCGACAGTTTTTGGAGCAGATGGACAAGCCCGATGTTGATGTAATCGAGGGTCTTTCCCCCGCCATCTCAATTGAACAAAAGACGACAAGTAAAAATCCCCGCTCGACAGTGGGGACAGTAACCGAGATTTACGATTACCTGAGACTCCTCTTTGCCAGAGTTGGCCATCCTTTCTGCTACAATTGTGAAAAGGAAATATCGTCTGTAACTGTACAGTCTATTGTAGATCGTGTCCTTAATCTCCCTCCCAATACCAAATTTTCTCTTTTGGCCCCAATAATCAAGGGAAGGAAGGGGGAATATAAAAGAGAGTTGAATGGATTAAGGAGGTCTGGATATCTCCGTGTTCGTGTGGACGGGAACCTCTATTCTCTTGATGAAAAGATTGAGCTGGACAAAAACAAGAAGCATGACATCGAGGTGATCGTTGACAGGCTCATTATCAAGGAGGGAGTAAAATCGCGCCTTACCGATTCCATCGAGACAGCGTTGAAACTCTCCGATGGATTTGTAACCATTGTTCCTGAAGATTTGGAGGAGATTCCTTTTTCCGAAAAATTTGCGTGCAATGAATGTGGTATCAGTTACCCCGAAATCTCACCGCGGCTTTTCTCCTTTAACAATCCCCACGGGGCCTGCCCAGAGTGCGGCGGCCTTGGGACAACCATGTATTTGGATCCAGACTTGATTGTTCCAAATAAATCGTTGTCTTTACGGGAGGGGGTTGTTGTTCCTTGGGAGAAGAAGAACTCTGTCTATCATTTTCAGATGCTGGAGGCGTTGGCGAAACATTACAGTTTTGATATTTATACGCCTTTTGATGAGCTTTCCAAAAAAGTCAGAAAAGTTATCCTTTACGGATCCGACAATGAAAACATCGATTTTTTCTTTGAACGCGACGGGAGGAAATTCTTCTATCCCCGACCCTTTGAAGGGATAATAGAAAATCTCAATCGCCGCTACCATGACACCGATTCCGAGATGATTCGTGAAGAGATAGCCCGTTTTATGAACATTCACTCTTGTCCTGCCTGTAATAAGGCGAGGCTCAGAAAAGAGAGTCTAAGCATAAAGATTGATGGGAAGAACATCTCTGAATACACAGCCATGTCTATTAGAGATCTCTTTGGAAGGATAAAAGAAATTGAGTTTTCTCCTCAGGAAGAGTTAATTGCGGGAAGAATAGTAAAGGAGATTATCGAGAGGTTGGGATTTCTGACAAACGTTGGGCTTGATTATTTAACCTTGGCAAGAACGGCGGCAACCCTTTCCGGCGGAGAAGGACAGCGCATCAGGCTTGCCACGCAGATTGGTTCTGGGCTTGTGGGGGTTCTCTATATCCTTGATGAACCCAGCATTGGCCTGCACCAGAAGGATAACAGGAAATTGCTCAACACCCTCATCAACCTGAGGGATTTGGGAAACAGCGTCCTTGTGGTTGAGCACGATGAAGAGACCATCCTTGCCGCCGATTTTATTATAGATATGGGCCCCGGTGCCGGGATTACAGGCGGCGAGATCGTCTTTAAAGGCACCGCTGATGAGATCCTTGTGGATGAAAAAACGATAACCGGAAAATATCTTTCCGGCAGACTTACAATTCCGATTCCAAAAGAGAGAAAAACAGCGAAGGGTTTTTTAAATCTACTGGGGGCCAAGGAAAACAACCTGAAAGCCATCGACGCTAATTTTCCCTTGGGAGTTTTTACCTGCGTTACTGGGGTGTCTGGATCGGGAAAGTCGTCGCTTGTAATCGATACTCTCTATCGGGCCTTAAGCCAGACACTGTATCGTTCCAAGGAAAAGGCCGGAAAACACGACAAAATCGAGGGCATCGAAAAGATCGACAAGATCATTGAAATAGACCAGTCTCCCATCGGGAGGACACCCCGCTCTAATCCGGCCACATACACCGGTCTTTTTACACACATAAGAGAGCTTTTTGCGCAACTTCCAGAATCT
>JAUWME010000404.1 GCA_030613285.1 Candidatus Zymogenus sp.
CGGGATTTTACAATAAATTCCTTAAGTGCCGCCTTAACAGCCAATATCGTCCACAAAAGAGCCGATGACCCACCTTGCAGCGCAACAATATTAGATCCCACAGAAATGGGTCTGAACGATATTGAGAGCAAAATAATCAGAGAGGCTGACAAAACCACCTTTATCGATGATCCCCTGAGACTCGTCAGGGCCTTCAGGTTTATGGCTACTCTCCCCGGCTTTGAAATTGACAAGACCACACTTCAAAGGATAAGCCGGGAAAATGCTTTAATAACCAACACCGCCAAAGAGAGGCTGCGGGATGAATTTGTAAAACTATTTTCGGGTAATAACTCATATCTTTCAATAGTGGCGATGGACGATTCGGGGCTTTTAAATGCAATCTTTCCAGAAACAAACAACATGAAAGGTGTAACCCAGAACCGCTATCACACCGACGACGTATGGGGGCACTCTCTCTCTTGCCTTAACGGGGTGGAAGCAATTGCCAAAGACCCCAAAAGGTTTTTCCCAAATAATTGTGATCTTGTCCTGGACTATCTTAATCAACCCGCATCTGGTGGCTGGCACAGATATTCTCTCCTCAAATTTGTTGCCCTCTTCCACGATGTAGGTAAGCCGGAAACCAAGGCGGAGAAAATCAATTCTGATAATATAAACGGCACAGCAAAAAATGAGGCGACCTTCTACGGCCACGAGAACAGGGGAGCTCAGCTCTTCAAAGATATTTCCAAAAGAATAATCCTTGGGAAAAACGTTGTTGGAATCGGCGCAAAGATTATCAAAAACCATATGCGACTTCTTTCTCTTGCTACGGCAGAAAACACAACTGAAAGGGCAATTGCAAGGCTTGTTAGGGACTTGGGAGAAGAGACCCCGGGACTTTTGATACTTGGAGTTGCCGACACTCTCGCCGGGAAAAAAGACACTTCCATGCTTGAAAATAATCAGGAGCTTATAAACAGGGTTTTTGCCACATACAAAAAGATGGGTCAGCCCAGTTCACCTGTGGCACCGCTTTTGACGGGAAGTGAGATTATGGCGGCCTTAAACATCGAAGAGGGAACTACCGTTGGTAAATGCAAATCGGAGTTACTTCTTGCCCAGGCTACTGGAATTATTAAAACCAAGGAGGAAGCAATATCTTATCTAAAGGACTTCCTAAAAAACTCCCCAACAAAAAGGCTGTAGACGACGGAAAAGGAGCATCAAATGTCATTCCCGTGAAATGCGAGAACCCAGCAAATATCATTCTGGATCCCCAGTCAAGCTGAGGATGACAGAATAGTTATTTGTCATTCTCGTGAAAACGGGAATCCAGGCTAAAATAAAATCATAATGTCATTCCCTTGGAAAGCGAGAATCCAGTAAATAATATCATTCTGGATCCCCAGTCAAGCTGAGGATGACAGCATAATGGATCTCTTTGTCAAACAGGCGATAATAAAAATTTAGACTTTTTAGAGTAGACTTTTATCATAGGAAAAGCAATGTCCACAAAACTTGCAAAACTCGCTTGCTCTGCCTCAAGCTTTCTAAAATGGTTAAAAATTACGCTGGGAATAGTTGTAATCTTTGCATTCTTTCTCCCGTGGGCGTCACAAATACAAGGGTGCACCGAAAACGCCGTCGTTGTTCGAGAAAGCATTTCGGGGTTTTCCTTCGTGATCGAAAACAATGCGCCAGAGGCGGCAACCGCACCAATAATCGCTATCGTAATTATCCTCCTATCCTTTCTAATTGTCGGGAAAAGACACCCCCTTTTACGCTCCCTTATCTCCCTCGTCGAAGCGGCAAATGTCTATTTCTTCACTGTTCTCATGGCAATGGAAATTTTCTTCCTCTCATTTTACACCGAACGTTACGGGTTCGATATCACAATGGTGTCCCTTGTAGGAATTTCCATAGCCTCTCTCGCTGAAGTTGCAATACACCTTCCCATCTTGAACAAAGGAGGAAAGATATTCATCGTAATCATAGTCGTGTTACTTATTCTTATTTCAACTGTTATGAGCCTAACTTGACAGTACCATTAGAGGGCAAGACCAAACGAGGATACTTGTCAAAAGTGTCAAAACACTATTAAATTGTTCTATCCATATACAGCAAACTGAATATAAGTTTTTTTTAACAAGAGAACCATCACTATTTCTTTGACATCTCACCTAACTAAACATACAATATCAACCAGTATCAAATCAGAAATTGTAATATTTAGCTCACAAAGCTTTATTTAATCAATTTTTATATTAGCAAGGAGATACCGCATTATGGCCTTTACTATTTATGAAACGCCAATTTTAAGTCCCGTACTCAAACACATTTCACATTTAGGTCTTAAAACGTTTGGATGGAAACTGGAGGGAGAACTTCCCGATCTTCCAAAGTATGTAGTCATTACAAACCACTCTTCAAATTGGGATTTTCTTATAACAGTACTTGGATCATTGGCACTAAGTGCAAAAGTGTCCATAATGATGAAAAGCTCCCTGTTTCGCGGGCCATTTAATCCATTCCTCAAATGGCTGGGAGGCATTCCCGTAAACCGCTCCGCATCTTCAAATTTTGTCGACCAGATGGTCAAAACTTTCGAGGAAAAGAAAAAAATGATTCTAATGCTTGCCCCCGAAGGTACAAGAGATAGGGTTAAACGTTGGAAGTCTGGATTCTATCACATCGCCAGAGGCGCCGATGTCCCAGTCGTGCTGGCATTTATCGATTACGTGAAAAAAACCACCGGGGTTGGCCCATTGGTTTTTCCATCAGGAGATTTCGAAGCTGACATGGCAAAGATCAAGACATTCTACGCAAATATAACAGAAAGATACGCGGAAAAATTCTCGAAAAAATCCTAACCAAGGGTGCCCATATTTTTGAGAGGGTGGGGGGGCTGGGAATGTTTCAGGAAGGCTGGGAATGTTTTGGGGGGTTGGTCATATCTGGGGGGCTGGCAGTGTTGGGGGGAATGTTTT
>JAUWME010000169.1 GCA_030613285.1 Candidatus Zymogenus sp.
TTAAATCCTCTCTCGTTGCAAATCCAATATTCTGGAGGTGCTCAAGCTCCACAATGTCTTTGGGCTTAATACCTCTCTTCTTCATCTCGCCTTGATAGAAGGAGTCGTTCTTGTACACCATCTCAATGGTGTTTGTCAGACGTTCTATCTGTATTTGCTCGATCTCATCTTTTGACAATGTCTCGTAACGGCGATTAAATATCCCCATATACATTCTCCACTAAAACAATTAGTCCACCAAAATACTCCACCAATATCCCTCCAACACACCCTGCCAACAACCCTCATCAAGACACCCCACTAATACCTTCCAACAACCCCATAAGTCTCTATCAAAATTATCCAGCAGCCCCTCTATTCCCAGAATTCTTTGTAGTCCCTGCCAAGATACGCCCTCTTCACGTCCCCATCAACAAGGAGGTCTTCCCCTCTGCCCTGCAATAATACATTACCTGTCTCAAAGACATACCCCCTGTCAGATATTTTAAGAGCGGCCCTGGCGTTTTGCTCAACCAGCAAAATCGTCAAATTTCTTTCTTTAAGCCTCTTTATGACGTTCATAATTTCAGATGCAATCTTGGGGGCAAGTCCCAGGGAAGGTTCGTCAAGCATTAGAAGTTTAGGTCTTGCCATAAGCCCCCTTGCAATAGCCAACATCTGCTGCTCCCCACCAGATAGAGTCCCAGCGCTCTGTTTTTTTCGTTCCTCAAGGATTGGAAAAATTGTAAAGACTTCCTCCAAATCCGTTGCAATTTCTTTTTTTTCTCCTCGTTTGCGCCTGAGATACGCGCCAAGCATGATGTTGTCAATGACGCTAAAGGAGTCGAATATCTGCCGCCCTTCGGGCACCTGAGAAATACCCAAACTTACGATCTCTTCAGGTCTTTTCCTTGAAATGTCTTGACCATTAAATGAGATGTTTCCAGAAGATATATCAACCACCCCGGAAATGCTGTTTAAGAAAGTAGATTTACCAGCGCCGTTGGCGCCAATTAATGATACTATCTCACCTTCCCAGATGTGCATGGATATGCCGTCCAGTGCGCGTATCTTTCCGTATTGCGTGGATAGATTCCTTATTTTAAGTAGAAACGTCATCTTCCCCCAAATAGGCCTCAATTACTTTTTTGTTATATTGAATTTCCCTCGGTGTCCCCTCGGCAATCAACTCTCCATGATCCAAGACAACGATCTCGTCAGATATTTCCATTGTAAGACCCATGTTATGTTCAACAAGTAGTACAGTAATGTCTTTGTCCCTGATCTTTCTAATAAGCCCCATCAGGTCCTCGGTCTCCTTTTCGTCAAGGCCTGCCGCCGGTTCATCCAAAAGAATTAGTCTCGGCTCTGATGCCAAAGCCCTTGCAATCTCAAGGTAGCGTTGAAAGCCCAGGGGCAATGATGCTGACATATCATTTGCCCGCATTGAAAGTCCCACAAAGTCAAGATAATCTAAGGATGATTCGATAATTTCTCGTTCCTCTCTCTTTGTTGATTCTGACCTCACGGCACTTTCAAAAAAACCTGATTTTGACCTCAGATGTCTTCCCACCATGACGTTTTCAAGGACTGTCATGTTGTCGAAGATTTCGAGGTTCTGAAATGTACGAGTAACTCCCAACTCAGCAATTTTGTGAGATTTCAGACTATCTATCTTCACATCATCAAAATGGATACCCCCGCTGCTCGGAGGAAATATTCCTGTTATCAGATTAAAGAGAGTCGTTTTGCCAGCGCCATTGGGGCCAATTACTGCCTTAATCTGTCCTTCTTTAACATTAAAAGTTACTTGCTGCAAGGCCTTTACGCCGCCAAAATCTATACTGAGATCGAGTATTTTGAGAATCATTTGAAAAATCTCCCCTTTACTCGATCGATGACGCCACGGGTTAGGCCCTCCGGCAAGAAGATCAGAATGAGCATTAAAATAAGACCGTAGATAATGATGTCAAAATCTTCAAAAACATGAAGGACTTCAGGTAAAAGAGTTATCACAGCAGCCCCAAAGATTGAACCCCAGATGCTTGCCATCCCTCCAACAACAACCATCACAACAAGCATAATAGATTTATGAAAACCGAAGGAACTGGGGCCCACAGATGCAATAAAGTGAGCATAAAGACTTCCTGCAATTGAAGCAAACAATGCGCTTATAACAAAGACAGATACCTTATATTTTTGGATGTCAACCCCCAGTGTGGATGCCGCTGTTTCCGATGTATGAAGCGCCCTAAGCGCCCTTCCAACTCTGGAGTTGATAATATTGCTGCTTAGTATTAGTATTACTATGGTAAATGTCCATACAAGATAATAGTATTTGAGGTCATTATCAAGAACGATGTTGAAGGCATAGAGGTTCGGCACAACTTGGGACACTCCCGTGATATCCGACAACTTCAAGGAAAGAATCTGGTCAATGTTTAAATTGTATTTTATTAAATAGAGTTTTGGTATATCTGTGATCCCTTCTGGCCCGCCCATTGGCAAATCCAGATGACTTGCAGTAAACTTCATCTCGTTGAAGATGATACCTGCGATGATTCCAAAACCGAGAGTCGCCATGGCCAAGTAGTGCCCTTTGAGCTTCAGTGATGGAACACCGACTACATATGCAATTATACCTACAAATAGTAAAGCGATAAGCGCTGCGATTACCGGGTGAAATCCATACACCACAGTGAGGATGCCGGAGGTGTATGCTCCCAATCCATAAAATGCGGCATGCCCCAGAGAAATCTGCCCCGCATATCCCATAAGGAGATTTAATCCCAGAACAATAATTGCATGGAGACCTATTAATATTAATACATGGAGGTAATAGTCATTTCTGAGAAAATAGGGTATTAAGATTACAGTAGCAATCAAGGTCCCTACATATAAAAAGTTTCGGTTGAAATATTTTTTTTTGTCAGGCATCTGCATTTACTAAACCCTTTTCGATTCGCTTTTACCAAGGATGCCGGTAGGTTTCATAAAGAGCACAAGGAGAAGCACCACAAATGCTATTGCGTCTTTGTAGGCAGAAGAGATGAGTCCTGCACCGAGCGATTCGAGAATTCCCAAAGCAAATCCCCCAACTATTGCGCCCGGCACACTTCCCAGCCCACCAATTACAGCGCCACAAAATCCTTTGAGTCCAAGCATTAACCCCATATTGTAATTTGCAAATGTAATGGGGGCAATTATTATTCCTGCAATGGCTCCTAATGCCCCCGCCAGCCCAAAAGATATCAAAACCATCCTTTTAACTTTTATCCCCAAAAGACTTGCCGCCCTTGGATTTATAGCGCATGCCCTCATCCCCTTTCCTGTATTTGTGTATTCAAAAAATATGTGTAGAAAGATAAGAACAGTTCCTGTAATCCCAATTACCCAAAGCGCTTGAGGTGTAATGGCCGCTGGGCCTATCGATATGGGGACTTCCCCGGAAAAAGGAGTTGCAGCGTGGTAATCTTTTTTCCAAACAAACATTGCAACGCCCTTAACAAATATCGATGCCCCGATAGTTATAATGATTAGTGATAGTTGCGTGGGTTTTTTTATCGGACTTATGACAATGATGTCTATCAAAACACCTATAATCATCACCGCAATTACTGATAGAATGAATGCCACTGGTAAGGGGAGTCCTAATGTTATGTTCAATGTCAACATAAACATTGCCCCAAGCATTACAAATTCGCCCTGGGCAAAGTTTATTATCTCAGTGGAGTTATAGATAATGGTAAATCCAAGGGCCACAATTGCATAAATGCTCCCTTGGGTAATGCCACTTAATATGAACTGAAGTAGTTGGTCAACAAAAGTCATGGAATGAATAATACAAAAAGCTAATAGTACAAAAACGGATAATACAAAAAGAGGCTAAACATAAAAGATTAGCCTCTTTTTTTCTATTTACCAAACAGTGTTACTCAATTATCACCCACTTGCCATCTTCAATTTTTAACAAGACAAAAGCAGTTTCCTTGTTAAGACCATTGTGATCCTCTGGAGACATATTAAAAATACCGTGGATACCGATGTAGTCTGTCGTCTTTTCGATCTCATCCCTAAGTAATGCCCTGTCAGTCCCAGAAACCTTAAGGGCTTCTGTTACCATGGCCATGGCATCCCAAGCGTGACCGCCAAAGGAAGAAACGTTGGATCCCTCAAAAGCATCCTCATAGAGCTTTTTATAGTTTAAGAGAACTTTACGCTGTGGATCAGATTTGGAAAGCTCTTTTGCAACGAGGATTTTCCCTGATGGTAGAATGATCCCGTTGGCTGCATCCCCTGCAATATCGATAAACTTCGGCGAGGCAACGCCATGGCTCTGAAAGAGGGGTATCTTTATGTCAAGCTGAACAATATTCTTTGCGACAATTGCAGGACCAGGGTTTGTACCCCAACAAATAATAGCCTCAGCATCGGTTCCTTTTATTACAGTAAGCTGAGATGTCATGTCCGTATCTTCGGGGCCGAAGGATTCTTCGGCGACTATCACAATGTCCATCCCCGGCGCTAAAAGCTGAAGCTGTTCCTTACCGCTGTTACCAAAACCGTTGGCTACTGTGATGATGGCGATCTTCTTGATGTTGTTTGCAATAAGATATTCATAGATTTTTTCAACTGCCATTACATCTGTCTGCGGTGTCTTAAAGACCCATTTTTTAATGGGCTGGGTGATCTTTACGCTGGCGGCGCAAGAGACCAGAGGAACTTCTTTTTCTTCAATTACGGGAATTATCGACAATGTGTTTCCAGACAAGCTGGGGCCGATGATAGCAAGGACGTTGTCCTTTTCGATAAGCTTTTTTACCAGCGTTACAGAATTTGTTGCATCACCCTCGTCATCATAGATAACAACCTCAACGGGATGTCCGTTGATTCCACCCTCGCTGTTGATAATCTCAGCATAGAGCTCCATCGATTTTTTCTCAGGTTCTCCCAAAAAGGAGGCCCTTCCTGTTACTGAGAAAATACCGCCTATCACATATGGTTCACCGGTAAGCTCTGGAGGCGCTTTCTCGCAAGATGCAACGAGAAGTCCTGCTGAAATTATCAGCAAGAATCCCAAAAGCAAAAACTTCTTTCCTTTCATACTTAATCCTCTTATAGGTTAAAAAAACTATTAATCATTTACAGTAAATAACTTCTACAATGAATAGATTTTATAGTGAATAAACTTTTTCACCGGGCAGCACAGTAATTTTGTTTTTTGTTAAAGCGCTTATGGCTTTATCTATTTCATCAAACCGGAAAATTATCACGGCGTTTTCGCTTGATCTTTCCACAAAGGCGTACATATATTCAACATTGATATTTTCATTCTTTAAAATATCGAGAATTCCGGCAAGCCCCCCAGGAGTGTCAGGAACCTCCACAGCAATCACCTCTGTCCTGACAACGGTGAAGTTATTTTCCTTTAAAATCTCCTTTGCCTTTTTTGTATCATTTACAATAAAACGCAAAATTCCGAAGTCCGAAGCATCGGCTAAATATAGTGCCCTGATGTTAATATTACCATCACGCAGGATATTTGCCACTTCGGCAAGCCTTCCCGATTTATTCTCCAAAAACACCGATATCTGTTCAACTTTCATTATAACCTCCTAAATCTTGCCTCCTAAATCTTGCGATTATCGATTACTCTCACAGCTTTCCCTTCACTTCTCTGGTTCGTCTTTGGCTCTACAAGCTTTATCGTAACGTTCACCCCCAGAAGATCTTTTATCTCCAACTCGATATCCTTCTCAAGTTTCTGCAATCCTTTAATCTCATCTGAAAACACCGATTCGTTTACCTCGACATTTACTTTAAGAATATCAAGGGCCCCTTCTCTCTCCACAATCATCTGGTAGTGAGGCTCCACTTT